>NZ_CEYDPX010000021.1:0-25514 GCF_982804495.1 Candidatus Thiopontia autotrophica
ATGGGGTGGCTTTCTGTTGTGGCTGTTTCTCCGCGTTAGCGGCTCCGTACAACAAGTCAATTAACGGCGACCGCAAAAAGCGCGTCGCGTTATTTCAAACGTTAGTTATCAAAGTTACCCATTAATAGGAGTGTTTATGTTTAAAGTAATACCAAACGGTATAAATCGTTTAGATATCGAGCTGAGTGGAAAGTTGAATGCTGAAGATATGAAAATTGCATTAGACGATCTTGTCAGCAAGTCGAAGAACATTGAAAATGGCAAAATGCTATATGAAATTATCGACTTTCATCTTCCGTCATTTGGTGCAATTGGAATTGAATTTTCTCGTCTTCCTGAAATGTTTGGGCTTATGAAAAAATTTGACCGCGCAGCGGTATTGACTGATAAGACTTGGTTAAAGAAAGTAAGTGAATTTGAGGGGGCTTTGTACCCAGGTCTAGAAATTAAGGCTTTTAATAGAGACCAAAAAGTGGAAGCAGAAGCTTGGTTGTCGAGTTAGGTTGGCATTAGTCGCTAAACATAGTTAACAAATGGGTCGAGTTGACGTGGGGGGCTTTTGGTTCTTTTAAGCTGTGTGGTGGGTTGGAGTTTCGTGGCTTCGTGTATTTTCAGTTATGTCCCCCGCGCAACTCACCTATACCGTTAGCTTAAAAAGTTCAGTTAACAGTAAATTCTTGTGGTAATAAGTGGTCATATGTCATGAATAAGGTAAAATCAGTAATATCAATTTTTGCCATCTTTTTTCTTGGTTTTTGCTTGGCTGAAGAAAGTGAAAATATTAATAGGCCCAACACTTGGGAAAAATCTCAGCATGGTGTTACTGTTTCACTAAAGCAGTTGCATCCTGACCAAGTTGATGCTTTTTATATTGGTCGTGGTTTCACCATGGATCAAATAAAACCTTATACAAAAACATGTGTTTACACTGTAGTAATGCGTAATGACAAAGCATTAAGCCGTATTCACTTTATTCGTAGTTATTGGAAAGCAAAAAATAAAGAAAATGAACAGGCGATTAAAAAAAGTTCTGAATGGCTCTCTTTATTTAAGGTAAAAAAAGTAACTCCTTCAGCCTTAATTGCTTTTCGTCTTGCCCAGTTTCCAGAGGAACAAGAATATGAACCCAATGGAGACTGGAATCAAGGCATGCTGTCTATAAATATGCCTGCTGGGAGTACGTTTGACCTAATGGTTTATTGGGATATGAAAGGAATACCTTATAAACTAAAATTAAAAGAGGTTCATTGTGCTAAATAAGAGGCACATTAAGCTATATCAATCAATAATTTTATTATTGTTCGCAATAACTTGTAATAGTCAAGCAAAAGAACCCCCTTTGACGCATAATCTGACGGCTGTAAAAACACAAATATCAGCTCCTGCCTTAAAATTACAAAATATGGATGAGGAGTTGACTGATATAAAGGCAATGAAGGGTCAGACCATTGTTATTAATTTTTGGGCCACATGGTGTCCGCCTTGTCGTCGAGAAATGACTTCACTAGAAAAACTATATTTAGAAACAAAAGATAAAGATATTGTTGTTTTAGCTGTAAATATTGGTGAAGATATTGAAACGGTATTTTCGTTTATTAATAGCATAGAGCCTTCGCCAACATTTCCTATTCTATTTGATACAGATGCTTTAATAATGGAACAATGGAATGTTATTGGGTTACCTACTACTTATGTAGTAAACCCAAGAGGTATGATTGCTTACAAAGCTATTGGTGGACGTGAGTTTAATCATCCTGATATCTTGGAAAAGGTTATAAACCTAAAGAAAAATTAAAACAACAAAAATAAACATTGGGGCTCTATATTTTTAGACTCAAAAGGCTCAATATTTGGTTGGTATGGAAGATTTGAGTAGAACTTTTTTGTTGCTAAATGATTGGTGATTAAATCTAACATTGATTGCTATAACGGTCGATTATCTGCGGCACTGATTTTTTAAAGTTGTTGTGCAGCAGCAATGGCAGCTTGTCCGATAGCGATTCCCTGATCATTGGTCGGGATTTTGGATTGACTAAGTACGGTATAGCCTCTTTGAGTTAAAGACTGCTTACACCCCTCCAGCAGCAACCTGTTCTGGAAAACACCACCGACCAGTGCCACTGTAGAGAAAGAGTAGCTACTGGCGAGTTGAGTGGTGGTTTCACAAAGTGCTGAGATCAAACCGTGGTGAAAACGGGCAGCAATGGTGGCCGGCATGGTCTGGTTGCGCAGATCATCCAGAATAGCCTGCCAAAGTGGTTGCCAGTCAATGGTTAGCAGGTCGCCTTGAAAAGAGTGCTGGTGAGGGTAGGCAGAATCCATTTGTGTATCAAATTGTGAGCTTGCAACAGATTCAAGTAAAATAGCGGATTCAGCTTCAAAATTATTTATTTCTCTGTTTAGTCCTATGGCTGCAGCGACAGCGTCGATCACTCTGCCACAAGATGAGCTTAAGGGGGAGTTGATCTGTTGATCGATCATCTGGCGAATGGTCTTGAGTGGTTTCTGCTGTAGATAGTGGATCAGCTCTAACCCGGAATAGTCGTTGGAGAGCTGCTCCCAGTCAAAAAAATGGAGCAGGTGTGCCAGGCTGTTTCGCCACGGTTCCCGGTTGGCGTGGTCCCCTCCAGGCAGAGCCACTTGGGTAAAAGATGCGATGCGCCTGTAGTCCTGAAATCCCGCTAACAGAAACTCACCTCCCCAGATTTCACCAGAGTCACCATAACCGAGTCCATCCAGTGTGATTCCGAGTATCGGGGGATGGTCCAGAGGAATGCTGTTTTCGACCATACAGCTGGCAACATGTGCATGATGATGCTGTACCTCAATCAGCGGAAGTTGTTGCTCGCTGGCCCACGCGCGTCCCAATTGGGAAGAGCTATAGTCTGGGTGGCGGTCCACCACAATGGCTTGCGGAGAATGGCTGAATAACTGTTGGTAGAGCTGGACGGTATGTTGGTATTCGTTGATTGCTGCACTATTTTCAAGATCTCCGATATATTGCGAGAGGATGATGTCCTGATTGCGGAGTAGTGCAAAACTGTTTTTGAGTGCTCCTCCCATTGCCAGCAGTGGTGGACTGTTTTCAAAACCAGCCGGAAGCGGTATCGATTCCGGTGCCATCCCTCTTGCGTAGCGGAGGGTTCGGCTGTCACTGCTACTGTTCGAGAGTAGAACAACAGAGTCATCAACTCGATTGATAATCTCCCGGTCATGCATCAACCAGAAGTCGGCAATCCCGGCAAGCTGACGCCGGGCTGAATGGTTGCTGATACATTGTGGTTCGGAACTCTGGTTTCCTGAGGTAAGGACAATCGGGTGGTCGAGCTGATCCATTAATAGGTGGTGGAGTGGTGTGTAGGGGAGCATAAAGCCGACCGTCTGCTGCAGTGGTGCGAGCGAAGATGCAAGAGAGTCTTCATCCATTCGTTGATCAAGAATGACAATGGGGGCACTACGGCTCTCCAGTAGCTTGTGCGCGGATTCCGGTATCTCTGCGTAGCGTTCAATCGCGCCGCAATGTTTTGCCATCACCGCAAAGGCTTTATTGACCCTCTTTTTTCGTGCCCGCAACAGTGCAACCGCCTGTTCACTGGTGGCATCACAGGCCAGATGAAAACCACCCAACCCTTTGATTGCCACAACCTCTCCTGCACGGATTTTCTCTGCAGCCAAGAGAATTGGGTCGCCGTCGAGAGTGATTCCTGATCGATCTTCTAACCAGAGTTGAGGGCCACACTCTGCACAGCAGTTGGGTTGTGCATGAAAGCGACGATCTGCAGGGTCTTCATACTCAGTCTGACAGGCCTTACAGAGAGTGAATTTTGACATTGAGGTATTGACACGATCATAGGGGATTGCCTGAATGATCGAGAGACGGGGACCACAGTGGGTGCAGTTGGTAAAAGGGTAACGGTAGCGGCGATTGGTTGGGTCAAAGATATCTTTGGTGCAGTCAGGGCAGGTCGCAGCATCGGCAGTAATATGGGTTGTAACCGCTCCTCCATGGCTCTCTACAATGGTAAAAAGGTCCGGTTGAATTCCAGAGAGCGGGGTCGTTGTGATCTGTTCAATAATAGCCAGAGGAGGCGGCTCTTGCTGTAGTTGATGTAAAAAATGGTCAATCTGCTGCTCTCTTCCCCAAACCTCAATCGTTACCCCGGAAGCGTGGTTCCAGACAGAGCCGGTAAGTCCGTTTTGTTTGGCTAAATTCCAGACCGTGGGACGAAAGCCCACCCCCTGCACAACACCGGATACAGAAACAGAGCGACCAATATTGATAGGGGGGGGCTGTTTCAAGATCGGGTGGCCCCCTGCGGTCTACGGTGAAACGCGATGGTGGCAGGTGTTCTCGATTTCGCGATCTTATGAACAAAGTTGTAGCGTGCAATATGGTAGCTGGGGTCAAAACCATAGAAGTTCAGCCGCATCTTTTCCAGCTCAGTCTCACGATAACGGGCGAGCGGTTTTGTCTGTTCGTCCTCAATACGTTGTTGGCGTCTCTGTTTCATCTGCCGGTCAAAATCGGGTTGGTTAATCAGTTTCTTGACCTCATTTTTACAGCTGTTTAAGAAAGAGTCATGTGGGGTATCAAACTGTTGATCAATAAGTCCTAATCGGCACGCCTCTTCAGTTCCCATCGGTAGTCGAGCCTGAGAGATCTGTTGTGCATGCTCTACACCGGCATGTTTGGGAAGTAGATAGCTCCAATATTCAGAACCATAGAGGTTTCCCATGTCCTTGTAGTGGGGGTTGAGGATAACCCCTTTTCTGGCCCAGATGAGATCAGCTGCACGAGCGAGAAAGAGCCCTCCAGCGGCGGCATTGCCCCGTACTGCACTTATGATTAGGTGGTGATCACTCTGGAGAATCTCCAGGGCTAGATCATCCATCGCGTTGATGTTCTCCCAGGAGGCATCTGCAGGGCTTTGGGCTGCTTCAATCTGGTTGAGACACATTCCGTTAGACCAGTAGTTTTCGCCGCCCAGAAGCAGGATAGCGCGGGTAGAGCGCCGTTTGGCCTGTTGCAGGGCTCGCTGTAGTTGCTGACAACGGGCAGTGCTCATAGCGCCATTATAAAAGTTGAAGTGGATCAGGCCGACACCACTCTCCTCTTCATAGACAATCTCCCGATATCCACTCTGCATTGCGGATGAATAGTGAACCTCTTCGAGGGGTGGGTGGCTGTTCAGTTCATTAGCCAGTAGTTGAGTGGCGGGTAGCTTAAAAGGGTGGCTGCTCTGTTGGTCTTTCAGGTGGCCAATCCACACGCCTTTACCATCTGCTGTGGCGCGACAGAGCGCCGGGCCAGAACGGGCGATGATTTCACCGGGAGAGCCACTGAGTTGCTCTTCCGGTTGTGCGTCATAAAGGTAGAGTGGATGCCCAAAGAGGGAGTCCAGCAGACCGGGAGAGCCATCTGCACTGTTAATCTTGCGCAAAACACTCTCTTGGCTATCCTGTTGCCAATCGATTCGGCGCGCTTGCTGACTCATCAACGGTTGTTCATTTCTGCGTCGTCCCTCTGGAAGAGAGGTCTGGGGCTGAGGTGAAATAGAGCCGGTTTCAAATTGTCGGATTGCTTGCAGGGTTACTTTTGAGGCCGCATCAGTCACCTCCTGGTGGTAGAGCGCCGCCTTGGTTGTGTTACGCATCGGAAAGGTTTCGAAACCCCAGATATCACCACCATCCAGTGTTGCATTGGCCTGAAGCAGAGTGACGCCCCATAATTTTTCCTGCTTGAGTAGTGCCCAATCCAGTGCTGAAGGGCCACGGTCACCCGGAGGGCCGGGGTGGAGGATAAGACAGGGGAGTTGTCTCCAGATGGTCTCTGGGATTCTGCGCTTGAGAAATGGTGCGATCAGCAGATCGGGTTGGAACAGTGAAATCGCCTCAGCTGTGATCTCATCGTGAATATCCAGCTCAACAGAGGTCTGATAACCCGCCTCACGCAGGTCGACAAAGAGTCGTTGTGTCAACCCGTTAAAACTGTGCGCCAGAAGCAGAATTTTCAACCGGGGTTCCTTAACATATTCTTGGCAACTGCTCTCCAACCAGCCAGTCGACCACCCGGTTCCCACCAAAGCTGGTCTCTAGTTGTACAAACCCCATCTTATCTTCAATGACTTCTCCAATAATGGCTGCATCTTTTCCGTTAGGGTGCTGTTGCATTGTGGTCAGCAGCTTGTCGGCATGCTCAGCCGCAGCAATACAGATCAATTTACCCTCATTGGCTACATAGAGCGGGTCTAATCCCAGTAGTTCACAGGCAGCGTTGACGGCGGGCTGAATCGGTAACTGTTTTTCAATAATGCGCATACCAACAGCGGACTGTTTGGCCAACTCATTTAGTGTGGTTGCAAGACCACCACGGGTTGGGTCACGTAGACAGTGGATGTCAGGTACGGCAGCGACCAGATTGGCAATCAGACCATGTAGTGCGGCAGAGTCTGATTCAATGGTGGTCTCAAACTCAAGATTTTCCCGGCTGGAGAGGATAGCAACCCCGTGATCCCCTAAAGTACCACTGAGTAGTATTTTGTCGCCCGGTTGTGCGCGATCTCCTGCAATGTTGACCCCTTCAGGCACAATGCCAACTGCTGTCGTTGTAATAAAGATCCCATCTCCACTGCCTCGTTCCACCACCTTGGTGTCTCCAGTCACCACAGGAACTCCTGCTTTGGCAGAGGCTTTCCCCATGGATTGAATAATCTGTTCCAGCTCCGAGAGAGGAAATCCCTCTTCCAGAATAAAACCGGCGGCCAGGTAGAGTGGTTTGGCACCCGACATGGATACATCATTGAGTGTGCCATGAATAGAGAGTGAACCAATATCACCACCGGGAAAAAAGAGTGGAGAGATCACATGCCCATCAGTACTGATCGACATACGACCGACTGGAACCGGAAAAGTAGCCTGATCATTTGCCTGTCGTAGCAGCTCATTGTCAAAGTGGTGGACAAAAAGCTCATCAATCAGTTGGGCCATGGCCCGACCACCACTACCGTGGGTCATATCAACGTAGCCATTTTTCAGGTCGAGTTTATAGCCGTAATGTTTGGGATGAGAAGTCATGTTGATTGTCATATATTGATGTAGTTGTCTCAGTAAGGTCTTTATGGTTGAAGTGTACTATGTTGTCAAAAATGAAACTGATTCCACCAAGGGATGAAAATGGTAGTGACTCTTCCTCTGGTGGCTAAAGCGGATGCTGATGAGGCGAGCGCTCGTCGTGAGAGATCACTCTGAAGCGGTTTCCGGGGAGATGTTGCGGAACCGACCATAGCTCCAGTAGGCGGCGCAGGCCCCTTCAGAAGAGACCATACAGGACCCCATCGGGTTTTCTGGAGTACAGACAGTACCAAACAGTTTGCAATCGCTGGGACGTTTCGCGCCACGTAAAATAGCGGGGCATTCACACCCTTTGATCTCTTTGGATTCGATGTCCGGGATGTTGAAACGCTGTTCCGTATCAAATTCATTAAAAGGCTGTTTAATTCGTAATGCACTATAGGGGACCTGCCCCAAGCCACGCCACTCAAACAGAGGACGCAACTCAAACAGTTCGGCGACCAGTGTTTGTGCCTTCATATTTCCGTCACGACTGACTACTCGATGGTACTCGTTTTCTACCTCGTAACGTCCCTCATTGAGCTGTTGTATTAACATCAGCGTCGACTGCATAACATCGAGTGGCTCAAAACCGGCAATCACAACAGGACGTTGAAACTCCTCAGCAAAGAACTCATAGGGACGACTGCCGATAATTGCGCTGACATGAGAGGGGCCAAAGAAACCGTCAATAGAGACGGTGCCAATCTCACGAACCTCAGGAGACTCGAGAATGTTTTGAATAGCTGCGGGAGTGAGGACATGGTTACAGAATACAGTGAAGTTTTTTAACCCTTCCATTGCGGCCTGTTTAATGGCTACAGCAGTGGGTGGGGTCGTGGTCTCAAAACCGATAGCAAAGAAGACCACTTCACGCTCCGGATTTTCCCTTGCAATTTTCAGGGCATCTTGTGTCGAGTAGACCATACGCACATCGGCCCCTTGAGCTTTTGCTTTGAGCAGACTTTTTTGATGGCTAGCAGGTACTCGCAACAGATCACCATAACTACAGAGAATCACATCTTCCTGTTCCAGCAGATAGAGTGCTTGATCAATACGTGCCGTTGGGAGTACACAGACAGGACAACCGGGTCCATGGACAAAATGTACATTTTCTGGCATCAAATCCGGTACACCATAACGGAAGATAGCGTGGGTATGACCTCCACAAAACTCCATCAGGTTATAGTGGCGACCTGAATCAGCAGCACGCTGGATTTTACTGGCAAGTTTCTGTGCCAGCTCCCCGGAGCGGAACTCATCAATGTATCTCATTTTAGTGGTTCTATGGTTTCTAAATTCCCCATCTCAGCAAATAGTGCCAGTGTCTTTTCGGCTTCGATGGTATCCACTTTGCTGAGGGCATAACCGACATGTAACAGAACATAATCACCCACTGCAATCTCCTCTACCAATGCCAGCGAGATCTCTTTATGGATACCATCGATTGAGACCGTTGCGCTCTGTTGATCAGCAGAGATGGTGGTAATTTGAGTTGGGATAGCGAGGCACATCAGTGTTCAGTTTCAGTCGGGTTGAGGGTTAAATCATAACCAACACAGGGATCAATTGCATGGATGATCAGAGCAGCCTGCTGCTTTACTGTTGCAGTGTTTGGCTCTAGTTGACGCAATGCTTGCGAGACCACACCTTGTGGGTGAAAATTCCACTCGGTTGGTGCGAGGATCTGGTAACGGATAACTTGGCTGTTTTCGACCGCAACACGATGCAGTAACTGTCCCCGGGCTGCAGTGCTGAGACCGACCCCTACAGAGGAGTGATAAGTGGCTATGGAAGGGGGAGGAGCGGGATTGAGCAGCTGTGTTAGTTGCTGAAGTAGCTCTGTAAGGCGAGCGACAGATCGGGTTAATAGTCCATTTCCGTAATGGGTGTAGAGGATTTCCAATAGTGGGCTCTGGGTACGACTGAATGGGGTGGTCTCTCTGGGGATAGCTTTCCATAGAGGTTGGGCGACAAAATCAGCTTGATCGAGCAGTTGATGGATCAAGTCAACCTCCAGAGAGGGTAATGGTGAGCTATCACACTCTCCGAGATGGCTCCAGCCAGCACGCTCAAGCTGTTGGATAAAGCGGGTTGCAACGGTTTCTTGCTGTAGGCTCCAGCTCCAAAAATCATCGAGGCTGGTTATGGATTCCCACTGTGCGATCGGAACTCCCAGTAATGAGTGCTCTACAATCTCGATAAGCTGTTGCTGGAGGGTAGAAACCACTACAGTATCAGATGGAGAGAGTTGAGGTTGGAGTTGGAAGGGAGAAGTGTCCCCTGTTAATGCCTGTCGCATCTGCTGTTGTAGTGTCATCACCCTTGCCATGGTCTGTTCGGATGGAGGCTCGCCAAGTGAATCCCCCCACCCCAGCAAGGTTCTCCAGAGGTGTTCGCGGATGGTTTCCAATGCAATCAACTGTTGCCGAATTTTTTCGCTCTCTGTTGAAGGGGACAGTTCAAGCGCCTGTTCACAGGCTCGTACAGCCGCCGCCGCCTGGGCTGTACCACAAATACTGAAAAGCAACGGAAGTGCTTTGAGTGTTTCATCGATAGATTTTCCATGAAACATCTGACAAGCATGTACCGGCCGGGTAGAGTCAATGGTGACGTGATGGGTATTATCCTCGGTCGGGGATAAGGTGATTGCAATGCGTCCCTCCAGATTCATCTCAGGAGTGGTGGTGATCGTGGCTGTGGGTATGGTCGTGGCTATGGGTGTGCTGATGGAGTGCCACTCCGTCCGGCTGCAGTGCAGGCGTTAAGGTGGCTCCGCTAGCAAGATGTCTACGGTAGTGCTGCAGCGTATGGCGTAGCCAATTCAGCCAGCGCTCCAACCCTTCGCCACTCTTTGCGGAGAGAGAGATCATCTCAGCAGGGTTGGAGAGTTCTCGCAGGTACTGTTCCGCCCGTTCTGGCTTAAACTCTTCCAGATAGGGGAGCAGGTCGGTTTTGGTAAGTAACATCAGGTCTGCAGCGCGGAAAATGACCGGATATTTAGCGGGCTTATCATCCCCTTCGGTCACCGAGAGCAGAGTGATATTACGGTGGTGTCCCAGGTCAAAACTGGCAGGACAGACCAGATTACCCACATTTTCGATAAACAGGATGTCGAGATCCTCCAGTGTGAGCTGGTGGAGTGCATCATGAACCATGTGCGCATCAAGATGGCAGGCGCTCCCCGTCGAGATTTGACAGGCGGGCACCCCTTTTTTACGGATACGGTCCGCATCATTTTCGGTCTCCAGATCCCCTTCAATGACACCAATGTTGAACTCGTCCCCCAATGCATCAATGGTGGCCTCTAGCAGAGCAGTTTTCCCGCTTCCGGGAGAAGACATCAAGTTGATCGCCAGCAGCTGATGCTGGTCAAAATGTTGGCGGTTGTGCATCGCCTGATGGTCATTCTCATGTAGCAACCCCTGTAGAACTTCTACCGCTTCACCGCCACTGCTGGTTTTGGAGAGCTTGCCATCATTGACAATCAGATGCTCATTGCCCGGGGTGATATTGCATCCACACGTGTCACACATTCTCTCTCTCCGTAGGTTTGTCTAGCTCTATACTCTGTAGCAGCATCTCATCGCCACTCACAAGCTGTGTTCTCCACTCTCCGCAGTGGCTACAGACCATGCGATTGGCCTTTGCGCTACTCTCTCTGTCACAACTCGGACAGTATATGGTAATCGGCATCTCCTCAATTTCAAGTCGAGCCTCTGCAGCAATGGTGTCGGCACTGGCGATGGTCCAGGCATTGATCAACAGAGGTGTTTCAACCCCGGAAAGTGATCCGATTTTCAGTTGAATCAGTGTAACCGCAGTGGCCTGATGTTGTTGAGCAATGGTTTCAACCTGGGAGAGGATCGATTGACAGACGGATAGCTCATGCATGTGGCTGACTCATCTCATCATACAGCTCCCAGGCTACACGAGCCTCTTCCTCGCTCACTTTCTGGATCGCCTGTCCAAGATGGCTCACAATATAGTCCCCTACAGCCAACTCTTCGTATTGCAGCATAAACAGATTGACCTCGCGTTCAAACCCTTTCGCTTCGCAAGTGGCGATGAAACGGTCGATACTTTTGATCTGCATGGGGATTCCGAAGCACATGATGTAGAGAATAGTAGGTGAAATGAATATAAAGTAAAACGGTTGATTAAATCAGGATCTAATCTACTGTATTGTGTGGGTATGCGCCACGAAAATGGAAAAGATGATGAAAAAAATATTGGTTTTAGGTTTAGGCAATACACTGTTGGGTGATGAGGGGGTGGGTGTGCGGGTGATCGAACGGCTTGCGACAGAGGCATTGGCACCTAATGTGGAGCTGATGGATGGAGGAACCTTGAGTTTTACTCTGGCAGGGCCCATTGCAGAGGCTGATCAGTTAATTGTAGTAGATGCAGCCAATCTGCAGAAAGAGAGTGGAGCGGTGCAGTGTTTTGTCAATGAGGCGATGGACCACTTTATAGGCACAGGAAAAATGAGCAGTGTGCATGAGGTGAGTCTGCTGGACTTGCTCTCTATCACTGCGCTTAGTAGTGATCTGCCGGTGCCAAGAGCACTGGTTGGGGTGCAACCGGATTTTGTCGATTGGTCTGAAACCTTAACACCTGCGGTAGAGGCTGGCGTTGAGCAGGCAGCTGATCAGGTGAAAAAACTGTTGAAGGAGTGGTCTGATGAGTAGTCTGGATCAGATTGCGGTCAAGCTCGTTGAGAAGGACCGTTCAGATATGGTGCGTTCTATTTTGAGTGAGGTTGTAACTCTGCTGGAACGTTGGCTTGAGCAGGGAGAGCCGGGCATTCTGGATCTCAAAAGCCTGCCTCTCTCTCCAGCTGACAATCAACTGCTTGAAGAGACTCTGGGTAGGGGAGAGCTGACCATTTCGATGGATGTGTTGGGTAGCAGTCAGATGGTCGAAACGGCATTTTCAGGTGTCTGGTATGTGACACATCGAAATGAGCAGGACCAAGTGCTTGTTAAGCAGATTGAAGTGATTGATATTCCATCGATCGTTCTACCGCAGCACTCAGAGGTGCTCTCTGCGCTCGAGCGTTTAAAGTCGAAACTAAACAATAACTGACTGTTTTACTGGTATATTTACATATTAAAAATGTGTGAATATGGTTGACAAAATTTAATTTCGAGGTATATCTATAACGAGGTATATCTATAGAGTGATAGAGGTGTATGCTTTATAGCATTAACGAATGTTTTTACGGAGTCAGTCATGAGTCAGAAGAGACGCAGTAGTAGCGAAATCAGTGAGACCTTTGCCGATCACCTGGAACAACATGGCGTAAGCCGGCGTGGCTTTCTGAAGTTCTGTAGCTCTATGGCAGCCGCATTGGCACTGCCAGCAGGTTCAGCAGATGTGATGGCTAAGGCCTTGTCTGCAGCAAAACGGCCAACGGTGATCTGGCTCTCTTTTCAAGAGTGTACAGGCTGTACCGAATCGATCACCCGTTCACATACCCCAACCATTGAAAATCTGATTTTTGATTTTATCTCACTCGACTACCACCATACCTTACAGGTTGCAGCAGGTCACCAGGCCGAAGAGGCGCGTGATGTCGCAATGAAAAATGCCTATGGAAAGTATCTGCTGATTGTTGATGGATCGATCCCGACTAAAGATGGTGGCGTCTACTCAACCATTGCAGGTAGAACTAATCTCAATATGTTGGAAGAGGTTGCTGCAGGGGCAGCCGCGCTGATCTCAGTGGGTACCTGTGCCGCCTATGGTGGATTGCCAATGGCGAATCCGAACCCTACCGGAGCGGTAGCAGTGACCGATATTGTGAAAGATAAGCCGGTGATGAATATCCCCGGCTGCCCACCCATCGGTCTGGTGATGACCAGTGCAATTGCCCACTTCCTCACCTTTGGACGTCTACCTGCGATGGATGATTTGGGTCGACCCAAGGCCTTCTATGGCGACAGTATTCATGACCGCTGCTATCGCAGAACCTTCTATGATCAGGGGCTGTTTGCTAAAGCCTTTGATGATGAGGGGGCGCGTAAAGGGTGGTGCCTCTATGAGCTGGGTTGCAAAGGGCCAACCACCCACAACGCCTGCGCCACCATGAAGTGGAATGAGGGGACCAGCTTCCCGATTGAGTCTGGTCACCCCTGTCTCGGCTGTTCGGAGCCCAATTTCTGGGATGCGGGCAGTTTCTATGAGGCACTCTCGGTTCCTCAAGGGCGTGTCGGTGAAACGGTACTCAAGGCAGCTGCCGTTGGTGTCGGTGTGGGTGTAGCGGCTGCGGCACTGAACCGAAGTAAAAAGAGCGCTGCAGTGGAGGGGCGTGAAACCATGACAGTTGAAGATCTGAAGAAAGAGTCCTGATCATGGAAGTCAATGAACTATTGATCTGGGCACGTGGTCCCGCCTTCAACATGGCGTTGGCAATCTTTGTGTTTGGGATGCTATTGCGGCTGTTTGAAATTCTCAGTCTGGGAAGAAAGGCTGACCTGTCTGTAGCACGTGATAGCGGGTTTAGTGGCGGATTACGCACCATCTTTAGCCGATCCCTGCCACGCAAAACAGTGTTCGCTCGTGAGCCGCTACGCATCCTGAATGGCTATGTTCTCCATATCGGTCTATTTGTAGTGATCCTTTTCTATCGTCCCCATATTGAGCTGCTTGGGCTGGATTTGGCGGGGCTCTCCTCCAGTGTGGTTGACGCAGTTACGGTAGTCACTATTCTTTCACTGTTTGCGGCACTGTTGATGCGACTCTATAGCCCTGTATTACAGCATATCTCTACCGTAGGGGACTACCTTGCATGGCTGCTTACACTGCTGCCACTGATTACCGGTTATATGGCCTATCACCACTTGATGCTCGACTATACGCAAATGTTGGCTTATCACATTCTGAGTGTAGAGTTGCTGTTGGTGCTGGCACCATTTACCAAATTGACCCATATGTTCAGCTTTGTACTAGCGCGTTGGTACCAAGGCTATCTCGCAGGACGCCGAGGAGTGGCATCATGAGCAAGCCATCGATTCAAAAAGGGATTCAGTTTATCAAGGCGCAGATTGATGCGCCGGTTGCCAGCTTCTTTAGCTCTTGTGTCCATTGTGGACTCTGTGCCGAGGCGTGTCTCTTCTACACGGAGACGGAAGACCCTAAACAGACTCCCATTAACAAAGTGGAACCCATGCGCCGCATCTGGGAGCAGGAGTACACCGTGCTGGGGAAATTGAAATCCGCACTGGGTCTCTCTAAACCAGTTGACGAAACCACCTTCAAACAGTGGGAGACACTGGTTTATGATGGCTGTTCTCTTTGTGGACGCTGTTCGGTGGTCTGTCCGGTGGGTAATGATATTTCCGGCATGGTGCGCAAAATCCGTGAAGGGTTTGCTGCGGCCGGTTATGCGCCACCGGATCTGATTAGTGCCACCCAACGCGCGGTGGAGATTGGTAGTCCCATGGGGGTTAAATTGCCAGCAGTGAAGGCGCAGCTTCGCCATCTGGAAGAGGATACTGGACTTAAAGTGACGCTGGATCAGCAGGGTGCGGAATATATGGTGCTGCTCTCTTCAATGGAGATTATGAATTTTCCAGAATATCTGGAGGCCATTGCCCGCATTATGAAACAGGCTGGTAAAACCTGGACCATCGCTTCCACAGCATTTGAGGCAACCAACAGTGGTATCCAGATTGGTGTCTCCGATCTGGCCAAGGTGATTGTGTCACGTATTGTTGATGCAGCCGAAGAGTTGGGTGTCAAAACAGTGATCAGCCCAGAATGTGGGCATGCCTATACTGCAGTGCGCTGGGAAGGGCCTAACCTGATTGGCCGACCCTACAAATTTGAGGTGAAACATATTCTTGAGGTGCTGGATGAGTTTACCAAGGATGGGCTGATCCGTACCGAAGGGATGGAAGAGGCCCGTTTAACCTACCATGATCCCTGCCAGATCGCTCGCAAAGGGGGAATTGTTGAAGAGCCACGTCGTCTGCTGAATCAGGTTGCAAGCAACTTTGTTGAGATGAACGATACAGGTGCAATGAATTGGTGCTGTAGTGGAGGTGGTGGTGTCAGTGCTAATGAACGTGCTGAAGAGCTCAAGTTTGCTGCATTCAACCGTAAAAAATCGCAACTGGATGTATTGAAGGTGGATACACTGGTTACAGCTTGCGCCAACTGCCGTTTGACCCTGGAGGAGGGGTTGGAACATAACGGTATGGATCTGCCTGTAATTGGCTTAACAGAGATGGTTGCAGAACATCTGGTGGAAGAGGAGCCAGCATCATGAGTGCCATCAGTAATGACATGGAATTCCGTCAAGCTTTGGAAGCTCTGAGTCTGCAACAGCAGCGCCTTATCGGTGCCCGTTTTGTAACCAATGTACTCTCCCTGAGTGAGGATGGGCGTCTGCAAAAGGTGGTTGAGGCGGCGACTAGCGAGGGAGACTTAGAGAGCGCCTTTAAAACGGCGAAACGTGTCAGCCTGGAGGCGCATACCCGTTGTGGTACTGAAGGAGACTGGAATGACCAGGCGGGGTATTTTGTGGCGCGTGGTGCAGAGGCAATTGTTGAACCACAGGTACGTACTGCTGGAAAGAACCCAGCCTGGAAAGCGGCGATGCAGTGTCGGATGGCACGTACCTGTCTCGCCTCGGAATCGGATGAAGATACTCATGACCTGGAGACAGAGGCACAGTATCAACTATTGAATGATTATTTAGAGAACGTTAACAATCCATGAGGAGTTCCCCATGAGCGAACGCATTGTTGTAGATCCAATTACACGAATCGAGGGCCACCTGCGTATAGAGGCGCAGATGGATGGCGACAAAATCGGTGCAGCCTACTCGTCAGGAACGATGGTGCGCGGCATTGAGAATATCCTGAAAGGGCGAGATCCGCGAGATGCCTGGGCCTTTACCCAGCGTATATGTGGTGTCTGCACACTGGTGCATGGTATCGCCTCTGTGCGTGCCGTCGAGGATGCACTCAACTGGGAGATTCCAGCCAATGCGCAACTGATCCGAAATCTGATGATCGGAGCCCAGTATGTGCATGACCATGTGATGCACTTCTATCACCTGCATGCACTGGACTGGGTTGATGTGGTCTCGGCACTGAGTGCAGATCCCAAAGCGACCTCGGAGCTGGCACAGTCACTCAGTAGCTGGCCAAAATCCTCTCCTGGATATTTTGCCGATATTCAGAAACGGGTGAAGAGCTTTGTAGAGAGTGGGCAGTTGGGGATCTTCTCCAATGCCTACTGGGGACATCCCGCCTATAAACTACCGGCAGAAGCCAACCTGATGGCCGTGGCCCACTATCTGGAGGCACTGGAGTGGCAGCGTGATGTAGTGAAGATTCACGCCATTCTGGGTGGTAAAAATCCACACCCCAACTTCCTGGTGGGGGGGGCGCCAGTTGCGATCAGTACGGAAGATACCGGTAATACCGCTCTCAATATGGATGGCCTGATGACCATCAAGGGTGTAATTGAGAAAATGCAGACCTTTGTGGATCAGGTCTATGTACCCGATACCCTGGCTGTAGCCGGCTTCTATAAAGACTGGTTTGCCAGAGGTGAGGGGGTTGGCAACTTCATGGTGATGGGTGACTTCCCCGCCAAGGGAAATAATGATGTCGATAGCTTTCTGGTTCCACCGGGCATAATTATGAATCGAGATCTCTCCACCATCCATGACTTTGACTTGAATGACTCCAGCCAGATTCGTGAGTATGTGGCCCACTCCTGGTATGACTATAGTGGCGGCAAGAATGAGGGGCTACACCCCTATGACGGTGAGACCAATCTCAACTACAGTGGACCCAAACCACCCTATGAGCATCTTGATGTAGAGAAGTCCTACTCCTGGTTAAAATCACCCCGTTGGAAAGGTAATGTGATGGAGGTAGGCCCGCTGGCACGTGTATTGGTGATGTATGCCAAGGGACATGAGCAGACGGTAGAGCTGGCTAATTATGCCCTGAAGACACTGGATGCACCGCTGGAGGCGATGTTCTCCACCCTAGGGCGTACCGCAGCGCGTACACTGGAGACCAAGATCTTTGCCGACAATATGATGGATTGGTACGGTTCTCTGGTGGCCAATATCAAGGCGGGCGATCTTGCTACCCATAATCAGAAGCTGTGGGATCCAGCCGACTGGCCCAGTGAGGCACGCGGTGTTGGCTTTACTGAGGCACCACGCGGTGCACTGGCCCACTGGATTGTGATCAAGGATCAGAAGATTGATAACTATCAGGCGGTCGTGCCCAGCACTTGGAATGCCGGGCCAAGGGATGACAAGAATCAGCCGGGGCCTTATGAGGCGGCACTGGAAGATCGTCACACCATGCACGATCCCAAGCAGCCGTTGGAGATCTTGCGTACCATCCATAGTTTCGACCCCTGTATTGCCTGCGCGGTCCATGTGACCGATCCGGATGGGGATGAGCTGGTTCAAATTCAGGTTACCGGTTAGTAATAAAGATAAAGGTGTAGAAAAATGAACAGGATTTATAAAATATTTAGCTTGATTGCACTATTGTCCCCGACTGCTGTCGTGGAGGCACATCCGGGTTTAGACCACGTAGGGGGGGTGTTGGATGGTGTCATCCACCTTTTGAGTAGTGCAGACCATTTACTACTGTTGTTAGCTGTTGTGGGTGTCGGTGCTCTACTGCTGAGTCGAAAAATACTTCCGCCGACGATAAAGAAGTGAAGAGAATGATAAGAATTCAACGGACTTTAGGATTGCTGGTATTGCTGTTTGGTCTTGTCGCCCTGCCCTTGGGCGGCGTCCAAGCTCAGCTGACCGATAAAGCGTTCAAGCAGTATCCGAGTATCGTCGACTACAAGGCATTCAAGGAGCTGGCCGTCATCCCGGTGCGCAAGGACGTGGCGATCATCGATGCCCGTCCGGCCCGCAAAAAATATAACAAGGGCCATATCCCCGGCGCGATCAGTATCCCCAACACCTTCTTCAACAAGATGGTCGGCAAGCTGCCTAAGGACAAGAAAACAAAGCTGGTGTTCTACTGCGGCGGCTACAAATGCCCGCTCAGCCATAAGTCGGCGTTCAAAGCCGAGAAGCTCGGCTATACGGACATTGCGGTATTTGCTGCCGGGTATCCCGAATGGAAAAGCCACGGCAATTTCATCTCGGTGGCGGCACCTTGGGTTAAAAAGGCCATGGAGAAGCAGAAGATCACCCTGATTGACGCCCGTCCTACCAAGAAGAAGTACAACAAGGGCCACGTGCCCGGGGCGATCAATATCCCTAACACCTTCTTCGACAAGATGGCCAATCGGTTGCCCGCCGACAAGAAGTCCCCTCTGGTGTTCTATTGCGGCGGCTTCAAGTGCCCGTTGAGCGTCAAGTCGGCGAGTAAGGCTAAGGCGCTCGGTTACACGGACGTCAAGCTGTTCCAGGCGGGCTATCCGGCCTGGAAGATGGCCTTCGGTCCTGGTGCTAAGGTTGACGGTGGCACGAAAGGTAGCGCGGCCAAGCCGATGATCGCCAATCTGGTGGTTGGCCCCGAAGGCGGCACCATTACCTTCGCATCGTTTAAGGAGATTATCGCAAAGGCGCCTGAAAGTGTCTTTCTGGTAGATGTCCGCGATGCCGGTGAATACGGCAAAACCCATTTCCCGACGGCAGTCAACATCCCGGTGGAGGAACTGGAAGGCAAACTCGGTACATTGCCGACCAACAAGCCGATTATCTTCATCTGTGCCACGGGGGCGCGTAGTGGCGAGGCCTACGACATCGTCAAGTTGCTCCGCGAAGACATCACGCAGGTCTACTACCTGGATGCGGAAATCGAGTACGCCGATGGTGGCACTTACACGCTCAAAACAGTCCAATAGAGGCTAATCGGCGGAGCGGCTGAATATTTTCGCCGCCCTTGCCAAATCCACTCTAAAGGGAGGAATGAAGAACGCAATGAAACCCAAGAGCTTCTTTTTTGACTTTTCGCTAGCTGGCCTGGCGCTGCTAATAGCAGCCGATGCCTGGGCCGCCGGCGCCAACTGGAAAATTGGACGGGTCTACAATCGTTTAGTCTGTAATGCCTGCCATCGAGTCGATGACGGGAAGGTGGTGTCGCCGGTCGATCGCACCCAGGCCGAATGGAAGGCCTACTTCAAGGCTGACGCCCATGACAAGACGGGGAAAACCAACGGCTCGGCCAAATATTATGCCAGCCAGGCCTACCGGGGCAGCATTAAGGACACCAACAAGGCGGCCGCCAAGTTTCTGCCGATACCCGACGATGTGATGACCGGGCACGTGGTCGAATTCTATCTCCATGGAGCTAAGGATTCGGACACCCCGTCGCGGTGCCAGTAGGAGTTTAGGGTATGCAGGACAGCTGGATTAGCGGATTGCGAGACGACCTCAACAAGGCCTTTGTTGAGGAATGGTCTCCCTATTTCGGGGCCTTGGCTTTGATCGCAGTGGTAGTTGCCCTGATGACCAGTGGTCTCTTCTGGAGTGTTTACGGTGGGTTACACCTGTGGGGCAACTGGTTCAATGAGCTGGTTGGGCTGAATGCCCTGCTCAATGCTTCGCCCAAGCTCGAAGACCCGCTGATGCATCGTATCTCCCTGCTCGATATCACCCTGGTGCTTGGTGCCTTCACCGCCGCCCTGCTGTCCCGCCAGTTTCGCATCAACCGGGCACCCAAGGCCGAGTATTTTCGCGGCGCTGTCGGTGGCATTCTCATGGGCATCGGTGCCACCCTGGCCGGGGGTTGCACGGTTGGCGGTTTCTTTACGCCGTTGATCTTCTCCTCACCCGCCGGTTGGACCATGGGGGCAGGACTGTTGATCGGCGCCTTTATCGGCCTGAAAATCCTGCTCTGGTCGCTCGAGGCGATAACCTGGGGAAATGATGCCCCCATGCCCCGCGGGGCGTCCCGGTCGCTAACCCGGATTTATCCGTTCGTCGGCGTTTTGGTGTTCCTGCTGATCATCGCCTGGGCGTCCTCCTGGTATCTATCTGGCGAAAAGATGCTGGTCCAGCGCGGCATCGTCATCCTCTGCGGCTTCGCCCTCGGGTTCATTCTCCACCGCTCGCGGTTCTGCTTTTCCCGTGCCATCCGCGAGCCTCTGATGACCGGCGAAGGGGCGATGACCAAAGCGACTATCCTGGCTATCGCAGTAGGCGCCCTGCTGGCCTCCATCCTGTTCCAGCGCGGCCAACTCGACCCCTATCTCGCCATCCCGGCAACCTTCTGGCTCGGTTCTGGGCTAGGTGGGGTAATTTTCGGCATCGGTATGATTCTGGCGGGCGGCTGCGCTTCCGGGTCCCTGTGGCGCATGGGCGAAGGGCACCTCAAACTCTGGGTCGTTGTCTTCTTCTTTGCCTGGAGCGGTGCGACTTTTGGCACCGTGGTCAAAAAATGGGACCTGATGACCGCCGAAATGAATCTCGATCTTATTGAAGTAACCAAGGTCGGGCAGCAGGCCTTTTTGCCAGACCTACTCGGTGGTTGGTCGGCGGCCTATGCGGTGACGGGGCTCCTTCTCACTCTCTGGTATGTCGCGGTTCGTTACAACGAGACGACGGAGAAGTTCACCGTCATTTAAGCTAAACCTTTGCTCTTACCGGATGTTTCCCTAGAATGCTCAAAACAGCGACGGGGTAGCGCTATGCTGGCACAGCAAATGTACGAATTTCGGAACTGCCTTCATGAAGACGATTTTTTAGTAGAGTTTCTCGTTGCTCTTACTCTCCTTGAAAATAGTGATGGGTACGATAAGATCGATGTATGAAACAGGGCGTGGGTGGTTCTTCAACAATACAGTTTCTGCCTGCGGCGCAGCTTGAAGCGCTGTTTGATCAACTTAAGGCGTCTGGTTACTCCGTGATTGCGCCAATGGTTGCAGATGGCGCGGTGCTCTATCGCGAGACAACAACAGTCACTACGCTGCCGCAAGGGGTCATGGATGAGCAGCGGCCAGGCCACTATCGTCTCCACGCCAGTCATACACCGCAACGATTCAGTTGGAGTAGTGGTCTGCAGGGGATCAAGTCGGCCCTGTTTCCACCGGAGGAGCCTCTGTGGCAGGCCAAGAAGAGTGGCGATGGTAATGTTCAATTCAGTGCTATTGAGGCAGCCTCAAAACCGATCGCACTGTTTGGGGTACGAGCCTGTGATCTTGCCGCCACCGAATTGATGGATCGCCATTTTCTGCGCAGTGGTGCAGAAGATCCGTGGTATCGACACCGACGCTCCAACCTGCTCTTGATTACAGTCAGCTGTAGCCGTGCCTCGGAGAGCTGTTTCTGTGCATCCACTGCAACAGGGCCTGAACCGGAGCAGGGGTTTGATCTGCGTCTGGATGAGTTGGAGTCGGGATTTCTAATTCAATCCGGTAGCGAGAGGGGGCGCGAAATTCAGGCTGCATTACCGTTGAATCAGGCCTCCAGTAAACAGTTAGCGCAGGCTGCAGCGCAGTTGCATAAGGTGGTTGAGCAACAGACACGAGCCATGGCTGCCAATGATTTTCGCCCCCATTTTGCTAATCAGCAGGAGAGCCCGATCTGGAAACAGATTGCAGAGCGTTGTCTGGGGTGTGGAAACTGCACGGCTGTCTGCCCCACCTGTTTCTGTCATCGAGAGGAGGAGGCCCCAAGCTTAGACCTGCAGAGCAGTACCCATCAGCGGGTGTGGGACTCCTGTTTCAGTGAAGCGCACAGTCAGCTCCACGGTGTTCCCGTGCGTACAGGGCGGCGTGAGCGTTATCGACAGTGGATGACCCATAAACTGGCAGGGTGGCATGATCAATTTGATGAAAGTGGTTGTGTCGGTTGTGGGCGCTGCATCACCTGGTGCCCGGTGGGGATTGACCTAGTTGAAGAGTCTGCCCGTTTTGTTGCAGGGGGGAACGATGAATAGCCATACTCATCCATCCAGAGTGCCGATGGCTGCCGAGCTGATCGAGCGACGACAGGAGAGCAGTGATGTGTTTACCTTGCAGCTGCGTCTGGTGGATTCACAGCAACGAGAACAATACCGATTTCAGCCGGGACAGTTTAATATGGTCTACCTGCATGGCGTGGGTGAGGTGGCAATCTCTATCGTCTCGGATCGGGAAGATCCAACCCTGTTGAATCACACCATTCGTGCAGTGGGGCGGGTCACCCGTGGGCTGGAGCAGTTGCAGACGGGCCAACAGATTGGTCTGCGTGGCCCCTATGGACGAGGCTGGCCGATGGAACAGGCCAAGAGTAAGGATCTGGTGGTTGTGACCGGTGGATTGGGCTGTGCCCCCGTTGTAGCAGCCATTCATGAGGTCGAACAGCAGCGTGCAGCGTATGGACGATTGGCGATTATTGAAGGGGTACGCCACCATCAGGATTTGATCTATCCAGACCGCTTTCACCATTGGGAGCAGATGGAGCGTACCGATGTGGTGCTCTGCTGCAGCCATGACAAGGCGGCCCCGTGGCCATGGCATACTGGTCGGGTGACTGCTCATCTCGATCAGCTGGGGTTTGATCTGCCGGATGCTGTGGCAATGCTCTGTGGGCCGGAGGGGATGATGGCGGCGGCTGCAGAGACATTAATACAGCAAGGGATGTCCGGGGATTCAATCTGGCTTAGCCTGGAGCGCAACATGCAGTGTGGAGATGGTTTTTGTGGTCACTGTCAGCTCGGTAGCCATTTCGTCTGCAGGGATGGTCCGGTCTTTAACTGGAGTGAGATTGGTGGTGCATTGAAGGTGAAAGGGCTATGAGTAGATCCGCTATCAGTAGGCCCACAGTTGCAATTCACAAGTTCAGCTCCTGCGATGGCTGTCAGCTTGCCTTTCTCAATATGGGAGAGGGGTTGATTGATTTGACTTCACAGATTGAGATTGTCCATTTTGCAGAGGCGGGGATTGTTGCTGTAGATGCTGATGCCGATATCACCTTTGTTGAGGGCAGTATCTCTACTCCGGAAGACCTGCAACGTATTCAACAGATACGAGCGCGTAGTGGAATGCTGATCACTATAGGGGCTTGTGCGACCTCAGGTGGGATTCAGGCCCTGCGTAATCTGCAGGAAGAGGATTGGTGTGCCAGCCTCTATGCTACCCCGGAGACGATCGCATCTCTTGCGACCTCTACCCCCATCGCAGATCATGTCAAAGTGGATCTCGAACTTTGGGGGTGCCCCATACGTAGTGAACAACTGCTGCCTGTGTTGAGTGATCTACTACGTGGTGTGGTGCCGGGAAAGATGAACGAGCCGCTCTGTCAGAGCTGTAAACGCAGTGGGGCAATCTGTACTGTTGTGAGTCAAGGCAAGCCCTGCATGGGGCCGGTAACCCAAGGTGGTTGTGGAGCCATCTGTCCGAGGTTGGGGAGAGATTGTTATGGCTGCAGTGGTCCTGTCCATGATTTTAATAGAACTTCTTTAGAGCGATGCTTTGAAGGGCTGGGGCTGTTGCCCGATGCGATAGAACGGCGTTTTAAGATGATTCACTCCTCGCCGTTCACTGGAGAAGAGCCATGAATGAGCAGCAGACCATCAAAATTGAGGTTCCAGTGCTGGCCCGTGTGGAGGGGGAGGGCGCACTGGATCTGGTGATCAAAGACCAGACAATTGAGTCACTGGCACTGCGCATCTATGAACCGCCGCGCTACTTCGAGAAGTTCCTGGAGGGCCGCTCCGTAGAAGAGTTGCCAGAGATGGTGGCGCGGATCTGTGGAATCTGTCCGGTTGCCTACCAGATGAGTGCCGTATTGGCGGTAGAGTCTCTGTTTGAGGGCGAAGTCAGCCCATGGGTTACACAGATGCGTCGTCTCTTCTACTGTGGAGAGTGGATACAGAGCCATAGCCTCCATATTCATCTGTTGGCAGCGCCCGATTTTCTCGGACATGAGCATGCCATCTCGATGGCGAGTGAGTATCCGGATGAGGTGCGAAGAGGATTGCGCCTGCAGGGGTTGGGGAACCGCATCATTGCACTACTGGGGGGGCGCTCTGTCCATCCGGTTGGGGCGCGTGTGGGTGGTTTTCACCATGCTCCTTCCCTTGATGAGGTCTCAACGTTATTGGAAGAGGCGAAACAGGCCATTGTGGATGCAGAGGCACTACTGCACTGGTTGGTGACAATTGAGCTACCACAAGAGGCGCAGGATTTTGTCTCAGTTGCACTGACAGAAACAGGGGCATATCCGGTGATGGGAGAGACAATCGTCTCGAACCAGGGATTGGAACTACCGATCCAGCAGTTTGGAGAGCGTTTTCAAGAGCTACAGGTGCCACACTCCACCGCATTTCATGCACTGTTGGATGGAGAACCCTATCTGGTGGGCCCCTTGGCGCGCATCAATCTCCACTATTCACAGTTACTGCCTGCGGTGAAATCACTGTGTGAGACGCTAGAGATCCATTTCCCCAGTCAAAATATGTTTGATAGTGTGGTGGCGCGTGGTGTAGAGCTATTGCAGATGGTTCATGAGTGTGTCTATTTGCTGGAGCAGTATCAACTGCCATCGAATTCATGGAGTGCATTTACACCCAAAGCGGGCGTTGCCTATGGGGCCACCTGTGCGCCACGTGGCATGCTCTGGCATCGCTATCAAATCGATGCGGAAGGGATTATTCAGTCTGCACAAATTGTCCCACCAACCAGTCAGAATCAGGCACGGATAGAAGCGGATCTGCGGACCTCACTCAACCAGTTCGGACTGGACCAGTCAGCGGAGGCGATCAAGCTGCATGGCGAACAGGTAATCCGAAACTATGACCCCTGTATCTCCTGTGCCACACACTTTCTTGATTTGCGCATGAAGCGGGTATGAAGCGGGCAGTGATCGGGGTTGGAAGCCCGTTTGGTGCAGACTGGTTTGGTTGGCAGGTGGTTGATCAGTTACAGAATATCCTGGATCAGGCAGAGATAGGGTATTGTAAGCTCGATCGACCGGGAAGTGCCCTGTTACAGCAGATGGAGGGCTATCAGCAGGTGGTGCTTGTAGATGCCATTCAAACTGATTCAGATCGGGCGAGCGAACTGATTGTGCTGGATCAGCCGCAGTTATTAAAACTGTCTCAACAGAAGCGTTCAACGCATGCACTGGGTATAGCTGAAACAGTTGCACTAGGAAATGTATTGAACGATCTCCCTCCACAACTCCAGTTAGTCGGTGTCGGTGTGGTGGACTTAAAATGTGAAGTCGATGAAGCGCTTGTAAAGCAGGGTGTTGAACAGGTGTTAGCGTTGCTGAAGGTGTAAGCAGAGCTACACCTTCAACAGAGATCTTGCTCCGGTCTAACCCCGTGAGTCGCCATACCCGTTGTATTGTAACCCCCATCCACATAGGTGATCTCCCTGGTCATACCGGAGAGTTCTTCTCAACACCAAAAACAACCACCAAAATGGGCAGGTCTGTACTTTTGCACGCAAAAAGAAAGACCTGC
>NZ_CEYDPX010000022.1:0-25109 GCF_982804495.1 Candidatus Thiopontia autotrophica
CAACTATTTATACTATGCCCCTATGATCGAGAACTTGATTGCCATAGTAGCCGGAATAGCCATACTGGTTTGGAGTGCTGACCGTTTTGTAATGGGTGCCGCTGCAACTGCCCAACACATGAACATCTCTCCCCTGATTATTGGTCTTGTAATTATGGGTTTTGGTACCAGCGCGCCAGAGATGATGGTCTCTTCACTTGCGGCCATGGAGGGAAGCCCAAGCATTGGCATTGGCAATGCCATTGGATCCAATATTGCCAATATTGCCCTGGTACTTGGTGCAACTGCAATGATCCTCCCAATTACTGTCCGCTCCGAAATTCTACGCAGAGAATTCCCTATCCTTATTGCGGTGACTATAGGTTGTGGGTTGATATTGCTCGACTATTCGCTGGACCGTATGGATGGAGCAATCCTTCTCTTCTCTCTGATTTTACTAATGGCGTGGCTGATCCAGACCAGCAAAGAGAGCTCTTCCAGTGACACCCTGGGCACGGAGGTTGGCGAAGAAATTCCTCAACTGCCTATCAAACGCGCTCTGTTCTGGACCGTTGCAGGCCTTATTGCCCTGCTCCTGAGTTCTCGTCTGATTGTCTGGGCTGCAGTGGAGATAGCACAGGCATTTGGGATTAGTGAGCTGATTATTGGATTAACCATTATTGCAATTGGAACCAGTCTGCCTGAACTTGCCGCCTCCATAACAGCTGCCTTGAAAAGGGAGCATGATATGGCCATTGGTAACATCATCGGATCCAATATGTTCAATATCCTTGGCGTTCTGGCTCTTCCCGGACTAATTGCTCCAAGCATCATTGAGCCGTCTGTTCTCTCACGGGATTTCATGGTGATGGCCGCACTCACTCTAATGCTGTTTATTATGGTGCGTCTATTTGGAAGCAATGGCCAAGTGGCCGACATCCAGCAGTCTACACTCAAGACCATAGGACGCATAGAGGGGACCATCCTTCTTGCTTGCTTCTTTAGCTATCTGGGACTACTGTACTATCAGACACTTTAGGGCGCTTTTAAAAATTCACTTTAATAACAAAAACCGAGAGATCTCTTAATTAAAAAATGAATGACACAACCAAACTTTCAGCTCTTGGAAAGGCAGTTATCCGGGAAGAGGCTCGGGCCATCGAAGCACTACTTGATCGTATCGATCACACCTTTGAGTCTGCCTGTAATGCCATACTGAATTGCGCTGGGCGCGTCGTTGTAATAGGGATGGGAAAATCAGGCCATATTGGAAGCAAGATTGCTGCCACACTTGCCAGCACCGGTACCCCTGCCTTTTTTGTCCACCCTGGCGAGGCCAGCCATGGTGATCTTGGCATGGTCACGGAGAGTGATGTGATAGTTGCACTATCCAATTCTGGAGAGACCAGTGAGGTTTTAATGCTGCTGCCGGTCATCAAGCGGCTGGGGGTCCCCATGATTGCCTTGACCGGAAACCCAAACTCTACTCTGGCAGATGCGGCAGATATTCATCTTGATGTCAGCGTTGAAAAGGAGGCTTGCCCACTTGGACTCGCACCAACCTCAAGCACAACTGCAACCCTGGTTATGGGAGACGCTTTGGCTGTTGCTCTGCTGGAACATCGCGGTTTTACCGAAGAGGATTTTGCCAGATCTCATCCTGCAGGGGCACTTGGAAGACGACTGCTGCTTCGTGTTGGTGACATCATGCACAAAGGGGAACGTATGCCATCAGTACAAACGGGCGCCATAGTACGTGATGCGCTACTGGAGATGACATCAAAAGGGCTGGGGATGACCGCCGTGGTTAATCCACAAGGAGAGATAGTTGGAATCTATACAGATGGAGACCTGCGCCGTACCATGGATCAACAGATTGATCTTCAGATAACTCCGGTTGATGATGTAATGAGCAGCAACTGCACGACCGTGCAAGAGGATCTCCTGGTTGAGGAAGTTCTCAGCATTATGGATCAAAAAAATATCAATGGACTCTTTGTGGTTGATGACCGAAAAAAGATCATTGGTGCACTCAACATGCTTGATCTGCTCCACGCAAAGGCTGTATAAGAGTCATGACAATTGAAATAAGCAGCGAACTCAGAGCCAGGGCAGAAAAAATCAAGCTGGTTATTTTTGATGTTGATGGCGTACTAACTGATGGCCGCCTCTTCTTTGGAGATGACGGCCAGGAGTACAAGGCATTCCACTCCAGAGACGGACTTGGGATGAAGATGCTTATGCGTAGCGGTGTAGAGGTTGCAGTCATTACTGCACGCTCATCAAATGTAGTGGCACACCGGATGAAAAATCTTGGTATTCGTCACTTCTATCAAGGCCAGTCCGACAAGGTACCTGCATTTTTGGGTATTGCAGATGAGATGAGTCTTGAGCATGATGCCATTGCCTACGTAGGAGACGACATTATCGATCTGCCAGTCATGTCTCGAGTGGGACTGGCAATTGCAGTTGCAGACGCTCACCCCGAGGTCTGCTCCCGTTCCCACTGGGTTACCCGGCAACAAGGGGGACACGGTGCCGCACGTGATGCATGTGAACTAATTATGGAGGCTCAGGGATCACTACAGCCCATGATTGAAGGGCAGGTTGCGGGTACATCCAACTAGACTGGCCCACCAAAACAGATCATGTCCAGCAGAAATATTCTCACCATTATCCTTATACTTGCTGTCGCAACAACATGGTATCTGATCCCTGACCCGCCACCATCTCAACAAAAAACCGCACAACAGACAGACTACTTTGTTGTTAAGCTGAATCGAAAACAGATGAATCTTTCCGGAGACACAGCCAGCACATTCAGCGCTGATCGTGTTGACCACTACCCTGAGGATAATCGGGAAGAGCTAATTAAGCCTCGCGCAACCACCTACAGTGCTGAAGATCCACCATGGAATCTAAGTGCTGATGAAGGCACACTGTGGGAAGAGGAGGATAGAGTCACTATGAGAGGAAATGTAATTGCCAACCAGAAATTCCCAAAGAGTCCTCGCTTCTCCAGAATGGAGACCGAGGAGGCCGAACTGTTTCTGGATAGCAATTCCATGAAAACCGATAAATTGATAACCTTCACCACAGATCGCACTACAACCACATCCACCGGAGCAGAGCTACATCTTGATACCGGTGAGATCCACCTGTTGAAAAGCTCATCCGGGCACTACAAATAAGAGAGGTACAAACCATGCATCGCAAGATATTTTTTACCATAGCCACACTGCTCTCATCTACTCTGTTTGCCCTGCCAACAGACAAAGATCAGCCGCTTGAGATTAATTCAGAGTCTGCAGAACTAAGAGAAAAGGAGGGTTATGCCATCTACACCAATGATGTACGGATGATCCAGGGATCTCTACAGATTGATGCGGATCGTGTAGAGGTGTTTTTTCCTGACAAAAAAGTATCCAAGGCCCTGATTTATGGGGATGGAGAGAAACGCGCATATTTTCAACAGACGCCAAACCCCGGAGAGAAGCCGGTAAAGGGTACTGCCAAACGTATTGTCTATCAGGTTGATCCTGATGAGATCCGTCTTCTGGGGGATGCCATATTCTGCCAGAAGGGTAGTGAACAGAAGGGAATGCGCATAATTTACGATATCGAAAAAGATGTGATGCGTGCAAAAGCACGGGTTCAATCCATCTTTCGTCCGGATAGCGCTCCGGGGACCTGTGACCATGTTATCTCTGACTACCGTCAACCAGACGCCCCATGACCGCTCAGGAAGTCACAACTGATATACCTGTACTCTCTGCAAAACACCTGGAAAAACGTTTTGGAAAAAAGAAGGTTGTTAAGGATGTCTCCATTAATGTTAAAGGCGGGGAGATTGTTGGACTACTAGGACCCAATGGGGCCGGCAAAACAACAGCCTTCTATATGATTGTAGGCTTGGTCAAGGCCAACAATGGAACTATTTTCCTAAACGGCACCAACCTCACAAAATATCCCATGCACCAACGGGCACGCATGGGGGTTGGATACCTGCCCCAAGAGCCCTCTGTTTTCAGAAAACTATCTGTTGAAGACAATCTGCTTGCGATTCTTCAATACAGGGAAGATCTCAGTGATGATGAGATGAGGGTTGAGATGGATGAGCTGCTGGAGGAGTTTCATCTGACCCATATCAGAGAGACAAAAGGGATTAGCCTTTCTGGTGGTGAGCGCAGAAGAGTGGAGATTGCTCGCGCCCTGGCTGCAAATCCCAGCTTTATCCTGTTGGATGAGCCTTTTGCTGGAGTAGACCCTATATCTGTCATTGATATTCAGAAAGTAGTCAAGCATCTGGCGGAACGTGGAATAGGGGTAATAATTACCGACCACAATGTCAGAGAGACTCTGTCGGTATGCAATCGCGCATATATCATCAATGAAGGAACAGTAATTGCCGAGGGCAACCCTGACCATATTCTTGAGCATGATCAGGTTCGGCAAGTCTACCTGGGGCATCAATTTCAGATGTAACTACAGCCCGCATATGCTGAATCAATCATTTAATCTACGTCTTGGTCAGACACTTAAAATGACCCCTCAACTACAGCAGGCAATACGTATGCTGCAGCTCTCTGCTGTTGAGTTACAGCAAGAGGTTCAAGAGATACTGGAAAATAATCCGCTACTGGAAGAGGATGAGGACAACGAACCTCAACATGAACAGGAAGGCGAACATGACGAACAAACTGTGGCCAACGACAAGGAGAGCTCCCTGCCTGATGAGCTGGAAACCGACAGCAGCTGGGAAGACACCTATGATATTCCATCCATGCTTGGCAATAGCTCGCCGGTGGATAATTTAGAACCCCAGGACAGTCACTCTTCAACAGACTCTCTACATGACCATCTGATATGGCAACTGAACACCATCCCCCTATCGGAACGTGACCACGGTATCTCTATTGCATTAATTGATGCCATCAACCCAGACGGATATCTTGAAACCCCTCTTTATGAATTAATAAATACAATTCAACTTGATCCTCCTGTTGAGATGGAAGAGCTGACAACCCAGTTACATCAGATACAATATTTTGATCCTCCCGGTGTTGGAGCAAGTGATCTGCGTGAATGTCTACTTATACAACTTCACCAATTAGAGAAGAAGGATCCTGCACAGAATGTGGCGATCAACTGGATTACAAACTATTTCAACCTGATTGCTGAACAGAACCGTGAACTGCTGTGTAAAAAACTATCAACCAATAATGAGACCCTGCTAAAGGCATTAGTCCTGATTCGAAACCTGAATCCTCATCCAGGAGACAAGATTGAGTCTACATCCACAGAATATGTCATTCCAGATTTGATAGTACAAAAAGATGGTGACCAATGGTCAATTGAGTTGACTCCAGAAACCAGCCCGAAACTTAGAATTAGCCCCTTCTACCAATCTATTAAAGGGAAATCACGTAATGGTAGCGACAAAGAGTACATAAGCAAAAATATCCAAGAGGCGCGCTGGTTTCTAAAAAGTCTGCAGAACAGAAATGAGACGCTATTCAAGGTAGCCTCTCATATTTTCCAGGTTCAGTCAGAGTTTCTTGAATCTGGTGCAGAAAAGATGCGGGCACTTACCCTGCGCACCATAGCAGATGCCATTGAGATGCATGAATCTACTATCTCGCGAGTTACCACCAATAAATATGCACAGACCCCTCAAGGTCTCTTTGAGCTAAAATACTTCTTTTCAAGCCAACTGAATACAGCAGATGGAGATGGAACCTCAGCAACTGCAGTACGTGCGATAATTCGCCAAATCGTGGATAATGAGGACTCCTCAAAGCCCATAAGTGACAACCGTATTACTATCTTATTGGCTGAAAAAGGGATAAAAGTTGCCCGACGAACCGTGGCAAAATATAGGGACATTCTTTCGATTCCCCCATCGAATGAACGTAAACGATTATTACAACAAGATTAAGGAAAGCACTATGCAGCTAAATATTACTGGACACCATGTTGAAGTCACACCATCAATGAATGAGTACGTTACTGGAAAGATGGATAAACTGGAGCGCCATTTTGACAATGTAACCAATGTTCATGTCGTCCTTAGTGTTGAGAAATTACGTCAGAAAGCTGAGGCTACTCTACACGTTAGCGGCGCAGAGATCTTTGCCGACTGTGTTGATGGGGACATGTATGCCGCCGTCGATGGATTGATAGACAAGCTTGATCGTCAGGTTATTAAGCACAAAGAGAAGTTGGGAAGCCATCGTTAATATTAACTTAAACCCAGGTCGTTCAACATCTTACTGACTTAGGTTCTGCGGAAAAACAACAATGAGTATCATGCTTCATGGAATTGGTGTGGCCAAGGGAATTGCTCTTGGGCAGGCCTACCTTATGGAGCACGGCCAACCTGATATTGCCGAATATACTGTTCCGGACTATCTGATTGACTCTGAAATTGATCGCTATACCAGTGCGCTGGAGACTGCGCGTGAGCAGTTGATTGAGCTTAGATCATCGGTACCGGTAGGTGTCTCTGGAGAGGTTACAGATTTTATTGATGCACACCTGTTGATGCTGGAAGATAGTGCTATTAGCCGTGCACCAACCAAAATGATTCGACACCAGCAGTGTAATGCGGAGTGGGCACTAAAACAGCAGCGTGACACTCTGGTACAGGTTTTTGAGGAGATGGATGACCCATATCTTCGCACTAGAAAAGATGATATTGACCATGTAATAAACCGCATCATGAAACTCCTGTTACAACAAGAGACTGATACTCAGGAGTTGATGGAGCCGGAAGAGGAGAGTACAGCACGAATTATCGTTGCCGATAACCTGACTGCTGCCGATATCCTCCAATTTCATCATCAGAATGTTGCTGGCATTATTACTGAACATGGTGCACCCAATTCCCACAGCGCCATCCTTGCCAGAAGCCTCCATATACCTGCTGTAATGGGGGCGGGGAATGTCCATCGCTATCTTCGTGATGGTGAACCACTAATAATTAATGGTGATAGTGGGATGATTCTTATCGACTCGGATGAGAAGACAATTGACTACTACCAAAACTTGCAAAATAACCACAAACTGCGACAGGACGCACTGGCAAAGCTACGTTCTCAGGCCGCTGTTACCAGAGACAACACCCCCGTCTCTCTGCAGGCTAATGTTGAATTGCAAGACGATATAACTGCAATGCATCAGGTTGGGTGTAACGATATTGGTCTCTACCGCACTGAATTTCTATTTCTTAACAGAGATGATCTGCCAACAGAGGAAGAGCAGTACGAGAACTACAAAGCTGTAATTGAGAAAATAGATGGAGCACTACTAACCATACGTACCCTGGATATTGGAACCGACAAACCAATTCCAGCCATTGCCGATATGGAAGGTGCTGACAACCCTGCCCTGGGATTAAGAGCAATTCGCCTATCCTTGAAGAATCTTGACCTGTTAATACCTCAGATACGCGCCATCTTGCGGGCTTCTGCTCATGGAAATATTCGGATGATGCTTCCAATGGTGAGCAGCATGCAAGAGATCACTCAAGTTCAGAACCATATTACTCAAGAGAAAAAGAATCTCCGGAGTGAAAAAGTTGATTTTGATGACGCAATAAAGATCGGAGCCATGATTGAAACACCTGGTGCCGCACTGTCAGCTGATGGATTTGCCCAAAAAATGGATTTTCTATCCATAGGCACCAATGATCTTATTCAATATACTCTGGCTATTGACCGTACCGATGACCAGGTAAATTACCTGTTTGATCCGCTCCATCCATCGATACTAAGACTTATTCACCGTGTTATTCAGGAGGGCAACAAATACGGTATCCCTGTATCCATGTGTGGAGAGATGGCTGGGGATGACCGTTATACACGCCTGCTGTTGGGAATGGGGTTAAGAGAGTTCAGCATGAACCCATCTGCACTCTCAGAGGTTAAACAGGTGGTGCTTAACACACGGCTGGATATTGTAGAGCCTCAAGCCGAACAGATACTGAAATCCCCATTCCACAATGAAGTACGCCGCCTGTTCGAACAACTAAATAGCTCTAACCCAGACCACGAATAACAGAGACCGCAGGAACAGTTATGGCAGACACCCCAGAACAGGAAAAGAGAGCACAGTGGGTCTCATCTGTTACCCAAGCCATCGAATATAATGATCTAACGCCTGTAGAGACGCTTCTTGGGGATCTCCATGCAGCAGATAGTGCACATCTGATTGAATCCATTCCTCCCAGAGAGCGACCACAACTATGGGAACTCCTGACTCCTGATCAACGGGCAGAAATTCTCCCTCACCTTAATGATGAGGTTCGTTCAGCTCTCCTTGAGGGGATGGATAACGATGAGCTGGCTGCAGCCGCATCCCAAATTGATACTGATGATATGGCAGACCTGCTTCAGGATATGTCATATAGCCAGACTCAACAGGTTCTGCAGTCAATGGATCAGCAAAACCGTCAGCAAATCGAAGAGGTTCTCTCCTATCCAGAGGATAGTGCTGGCGGATTGATGAATACCGATGCCATTGAGGTTCGTCCTGACATCGATCTGGATGTTGTTCTGCGCTATCTTCGTATGCGTGGAACAATACCTGAGGGTACTGATAACCTCATGGTAGTTGATCGTGATGATCTCTTTTTAGGGCTACTCCCTATCGCCACCCTGCTAACGATGGATCCTGACTCCAGCGTTGAAGATGTCATGATAAAGGAGTGCGATGTTATCTCTGCAGAGATGGCTGATACCGAGGTTATGAATCTATTTGAGAGCCATGATCTGATATCTGCACCTGTTCTGGATAAACGGGGGAAACTGCTAGGTCGTATCACCATTGATGATGTGGTAGATGTAATGCGAGATGAAGCTGACCACTCGCTGCTAGGACGGGCTGGTCTTGATGAAGAAGAGGATATGTTTGCCCCTGTTGGAGCAAGTGTACGACGACGCACATTGTGGCTTGGCCTAAATCTGGCAACTGCGTTTCTTGCCGCCTGGGTTATAGGTCTTTTTGAGGATACTCTGCAACAGGTAATTGCACTCGCAGTATTAATGCCGGTTGTTGCAAGCATGGGAGGCATTGCAGGAGGCCAAACTCTGACTCTGGTTATTCGTGGTATCGCCCTGAATCAGATCAATGATTCCAATACACGCTGGCTGATTGCCAAGGAATCTGCCGTTGGAGTACTCAATGGAGCACTATGGGCTGTCGTAGTCGGTGTAGTTGCATGGATCTGGTTTGATGATATTCAACTGGGGTGGATCATAGCCGTAGCAATGATCATCAATCTGATTATTGCTGCGCTTTCCGGGGTGGTTATCCCTGTTATACAGAAGAAAGTTGGAATTGACCCCGCACTTGCAGGATACGTAGTGTTGACTACTGTAACCGATGTCGTAGGTTTTCTCTCATTCCTGGGGCTGGCAACACTATTTCTGGTTTGAGCAAGGTGTCTCACTCTCCTGCAATACTCATATTTTCCAAAAGAATAGATCCTGTCTGAATATTGCCTCTCGGATCAACATCATCTCCTACTGCAACAATCTGACTGAACATATTCCGTAAATTTCCGGCAATTGTAATCTCGTCTACAGGGTGAACAATCTTACCGCCCTCAACCCAAAAACCGGAAGCTCCCCTGGAGTAGTCTCCGGTAATGGCATTTACCCCATGTCCCATCATCTCGGTCACCAACAGTCCTCTATCCATTTTGCTCAGCATGCCGTCCAGACCTACATCACCGTGAGTTACTCTTAGATTGCGCACCCCTCCACCATTCCCGGTAGTCTCCATACCCAATCTTCTGGCAGCATAACTATCAAGAACATAGCTGGAGAGAACTCCATCAGTTACAAAACTATTCTCTTCTGTCTTAACCCCTTCACTATCAAAAGCGGAACTTGCTGATCCTCCATGCAGATGAGGCCTCTCATAGATCGTTATAAAATCTGGAAATATCCTCTCCCCAAGCCGGTCCAATAAAAAAGATGCCTTTCGATATATGTTTCCTCCTCTGATAGCGGAGAGTAGATGGCCCAGTAGGCTCCCGGCCACAGGTGCTGCAAATAGAACCGGAGCTTCTCCTGTTGCCACTTTCATGCCACCAAGCCGATCCACTGCACGCTTTGCCGATTTTTTACCAACCTCTTCTGCACTTTCCAACTGTCGCGGATCACGTGCCGAACTTGACCAGTAATCTCTCTGCATCCCGGATTGGTCTGTTGCCACTACCGAACAACTTATGCCGTGACGAGTGCCACCATATCCAGCAAGAAAGCCATTGCTATTACCGTATACCCTGATTGAATGGTGACTACTTACAGCTCCACCCTCTGAATTTTTGATACGATCGTCACTCTCCAGCGCTGCAGATTCACAGGCTCTGGCCACATCAATACTCTCCTCTACCCCTACATCCCAGCCATGCTCCAACTCAAGATCCGGGAGCTCTGTCGCCAACCGCGCTGGATCTGCCAACCCGGCATATTCATCTTCCTGCGTATGACGTGCTATATCACATGCAGCACGTACTGCTGCGCGTACAGCATCAACAGAGAAATCACTGGTGCTTGCAGTCCCTTTTCTATTACCAAAATAGACCGTAACCACCATGCCACGATCCTTGTGGTGCTCAATGGTCTCCACCTCACCCATTCTTACACTGGTTGAATATCCATTCTCAATACTGCTTCCTGCCTCAGCAGCCGTTGCCCCCTGATGTTTTGCCTCATCCAGGATCTGCTGAGTCATATCCTCAAGTTCCATCTGCTCGGTGCCGATCATACCTCAGTACCCCCAACAGTCAGTTCGCTGATTTTCAGGGTGGGTTGACCAACCCCCACAGGAACACTCTGGCCATCTTTACCACAAACCCCCACTCCACGGTCCAGCTCCAGATCACTACCCACCATGGTTATCCTTGACATCACCTCTGGTCCATTCCCTATCAGGGTTACTCCACGAAGTGGGTGCTTTACAACACCATTCTCAATCAGATATGCCTCATTGGCAGAAAATACAAATTTTCCTGAGGTTATATCAACCTGACCTCCACCAAAGTTGACCGCATAGATCCCATGCTTCACCGATTCAATAATCTCCTGTGGATCTTGTTCGCCTGGCAGCATATAGGTGTTTGTCATTCTAGGCATCGGCAGATGGGCATATGACTCTCTGCGTCCATTTCCTGTCGAGGATACTCCCATTAAACGGCCGTTGGTCTTATCCTGCATATACCCTTTAAGAACCCCATTCTCAATCAGTACATTATTCTCTGTATCTGTCCCTTCATCATCAATATTGAGAGATCCTCGCCTCCCCTCCATAGTTCCATTATCCACTACAGTACATAGCGGGCTGGCAACCTGCTCGCCCAATCTGCCGGAAAATGTCGATGTCCCCTTGCGATTAAAGTCCCCCTCCAGGCCATGGCCAACCGCCTCGTGCAACAATACCCCTGGCCATCCATTTCCCAACACTACCTCCATTGCTCCAGCTGGTGCATCCTCTGCCTCAAGGCTTACCAGTGCCTGCCTTACAGCCTCCCTGGCACTATGTTTTGCGTCATCAGAATTCATCAATAGTGAGAAATCAGAACGCCCCCCAAACCCGGAAGAGCCATTTTCCCTGCGCCCATCCTGTTCCACAATCACAGACACATTAAGTCGCACCAGTGGACGCACATCTGCAGCAAAGGTGCCATCACTACCTGCAACCATAATCACATCGTAGCTACTGGCTACACTAGCCATAACCTGGATGACCCGTGGATCTGCCATACGTGCCCATCTATCAAGGTGCTGAAGCAACTCAACCTTCTCTGCTGCAGTCACTGACAACAGTGGGTTAACTGGAAGATAAAGAGATTGTCTCTCCTTACCACCTACAGAAATACCAGCTACTTTTGTTTTCCCACTACTGCCACTTCTGGAAATGATTCGTGCAGATTCAGCAGCCTGCATCAGAGCCTTGGCACTAATCTCGTCAGAATAGGCAAACCCGGTTTTCTCTCCATGGATTGCCCTAACCCCGACACCAGAATCAATATCATAACTTCCATCACGTACCACACCATCCTCAAGCGACCAGAATTCATGGTGGCTCTGCTGGAAATAGAGATCAGCATAATCCATCTCTCTTCCCATAATATGGTGTAGTGTATTATCGATCACGTCTTGCGATATCTCGCCCGGATCAAGCAGCAGGTCCGTGGCTAACTGCACTCTATTCATCTCTGAAACTCCATTTTCAGTCATGGAAAAAACGGCTCACTCACTGGAGGAATGGCTTTTTTCTTTTTTATAGGTTCAAGTTTTGGATCGTCCCAACTTCCTGTCAGGGTGTAGCGTGTTGTTATAAGTCCCTCTTTCTTGAATAACTTCTGATAAAGCAACACAACCCCGCCAACTGCTGCCCCCGCAGGTCCGCCAACCAGTGCTCCTGTTGCCGGTAGCGTCTCTGATACCTTTGGGCTTACCGATACAATCTGGTCATAATCCTGGGCCACAATACCTGTTCTGCCAGCAATCCTTATAGTTGATGTAGGGCCATCAATCTTCATCTCAGGTCGTGTATGTGCGTGGCCATTCTTAAGCTCAAAGGATCCTTCGATGATATCAAATGGCATTCCCTTATCTGTAATATCAGAAAAATCCAGTGACAGGCGACGAGTCAAGGTATGGATGCCCAGCAACCCAAACACTCTGCCGACACTGTTATCTACATCCCTGAGATGACCTTTTCCAACTGAAATATCCAGATTCCCATCCATCTTACCAAGAGATAAATCTGCCGGATTTCCTGGCCACTCAGCCTTGATCTGGACCGATGTCTGCCCCTTATCTATATCACCCTGATATCCAAACAGGGTAAGCATCTCTCCAAGCTGATCGCCCGTTATGTGAATATTGAATCTGGACAGTGATGACCCTGACCGTTGCAGCCACCCCCCCTGTGCAGAAACCTTCATAACCTCTGAATCAAGAGTTACATCATCAAAAAATATGCCATTATCTGTGCTTCTGGTCTGCAGGTTCAGCTCTCCTAAATCTATACCGTTAATCCTGGTGTCCTGGCTTACTACACTCATGACAGGAACCAATGAAAGATCAAGATCAGTATCTACATTCAGATACTCACCGTCTCTCTCTTTATCTTCTACCCCACCCTCTGTTCCCAACCATATACGATCCATGATAACGATCATCGGATCTTCCTCACTAACCGGCACTTTGGCCTTTCCCTGCAGTTGATCGCTACTTAGGCCAACACCCCAATACCCGTCCTGGTGGGGATTAGCCATCATTGCAAGATTATCAAGACGCAGGCCAAACAGATCGGCCTCAACGGCATCAATCGCCACTCTCTGTAGATTAAATCTGGAATGGTCAAACTCATCTCTTTCACCACCCATTATCTCTTTCTGCAGCTTGATCCACTCTCCCAGATTTAACTGATTGACCCTGCCTTGAACATATAGACCACGTTCACCATCACCTATTACATCACCACTCTCTAGATCACCAAGCAGAACCACTCCACTCCACTCATCACTCTCTTTAATGTATTCAAACTGTACCTTGGCATGGTCAGGGCTCAATAGATCCAGGTTCTGTAGATCTCCATTGTCAAATTTCAGAGAGAGTGTAGTAGGCCAACTCTCATTCAGACTTTTAGCAAGTGGTGTCGGCAGACTCAGGGCTATATTTTTAAGATCTGAGTGCAGATCAATACCTACCGTTTTATCATCAATGCCACTACTATTTTCATATATCCCGATTTTAATACGTCCACCCCAGTGAACCATTGAGGTTGGGCTGTCACCTTCATCACCAACAAATGGAGATATATTGATTTCCCACCCCTCGTTCAACCACTGCTCCACACTCCTCTTTTGTAACTCTCCCTCCACATTAATAACCAACTCACTCTGTCTATCATCACCAGAGCTAAACGCAGTAATCAGCAGCGGGGATTCCAGGAACTCTCCTTTGGCATGCTCAATGGATACTCCATCATTATCAAATTCAATATTCCCATGAAGTTCATTAACGCTAATATTCATCCCCTCGGCCACTAACCTATTATTATGGAGTTCCACAAACCCATTTGCCTGTACTGGAACATTGACACCTATTGGCACCTCAATCTTAAGGTTAAGGATCGCATCTCCCTCCAGAGAGGCAATAGAGGTTATACGTTTAGATTTCCTTTTTAATGGAGTACTGCCAAGTGCATGGATCAGTTTCTTACTATCACTTACAATCTGTCCATAAATTTTCAGAGGGCTTTTACCCAACTTTTTGGTCTCTAATGTGAGCCTGTTCAGAGGAAGACCATCAATCTTGCCACCATCTATCTTCACCTGTAGAGACTCACTATCAAAGCTCAATAGAGCCTTACCGTTGGTTACGATGGGCCACCCATCAGTGTAGTTGAGGTCAAGGTCATGAATCTGTAGCTCTGTCCTGAATTGACCACCACCCTGCGCATAGGGAAAACTATCCAGCGCTCCTTTAAGAAGAAATGTACCCTCTTTGAGCTCACCTGATAACAACCCGTTCTTCAGCCACCTCACCAGGCGTGGGCTCATTTTCTGCTCTGGTAACTGAGCCATTAAATCAGACACCCGATCCGCCTTAACCCGAGCCTGAAGATCAAGTATTGGAGACCCTCCCCCTGCCGGCATCAAAATCTCTGCTCTACCATTGGCACGCAGTGCACCAAAAGATGCTTGTAATGATTTCGATGAAAGCAGCACGCCCTCCTTGAGCTGCTGCCATGCAATCTTGCTCTGATGCAGATCCAGCTTAACTGGATCCGTATAAATACCATCCAGCTCCAATAACACACTCCCTGGCGCAGGAGAAAATATCCCCTCTTGCCCATTCACCTGTAGCTGACCATTTATTCCGGAAACAGAATATCCATCAACACTCTTCAATCCATGAATGGAGATCTGGGCAAGATCCATCTGCGCCTCAATACCGCTCATCAATCCAGCACTATCTGGATATGATCTGAATTTAATCTGTTGCAGATCACCAGATGCCAGCACCCCATATTCACCACTTGTAAATGTTGCATAGAGACCAGAGAGCGTTGGTGAAGAGACCAGATGAACTCGGTCAATCGCCCCCATCAAGACATCATTGCCAGACTCATCTATTTTTCGCTCAATCAGTGCTGAGGCAGGGTGATTTTTGCGCTTACTATCCTCTTCCCCTCCCCACACCAGACTATCCATCTGTAGTCGCCACTCCTGGTCTTGCTGTTTTTTCCAGAAGAACTCACCACCCGCAAGACCTGGTGACTCTATAAAGGCATCATCTCTGTCAAAAGTTGCACGTCCCTTCTCCAGCTGTCCGGAAAGCCACTCACCCCACCACTCAATATCTGAACTACCTTGTACCAATGAGAGCCACGGGGTTTCCTTACTCCCAATCAAACCGGCAAGCTCGATACTGTCTCCCTGAAGATGCATCTGACCATCCCATCCTTGCGGAGTGAACAGATCTCCAAACCACTCCAGATCAAGCTTGACTGGACTTGATGGCTGTTCCCCAAATATCACACTGCCTGTTGCCTGATGACGATAACCTGAACTTACGAGTGCAAGATCAACATCAGAAAGATGCCACTGCATATTTACAAAACGTTTTTCTGTAATCAGGATCTCTGCATCCTCAACTACTACCGATGGCTGACTTAACAACCAACCAATAGATGATGAAGAGAGGTTCTCAACCTCTCCGTCACCATCACCACCAAACCCATCAACAGTCAGACTGCCATCCTCATGGTGAACAACTGACAGTTTTGGACGTTCAATTGATAACACTGAGGTCACAACCTCACCAAATCCAAATGAGGAGAGCAGATCAACCCTGATCCCTCCACTCTTAAAGGATATTTGTGGTTTTCCCGATTCCGGATCAAACAAAATAACGTGGTGGACAGAAATATCCAGCATGCGACCATCCAGAGAAAGTGATATATCCTCTATAGATAGCGGGACCCCAATCTCTGCCTCAATCCATGACTCCAGATCATCATGAAAGAGACCGGTACCTGGTAACACCGTGCGCATCAACACCGTCAGCAGTGCTGCTGTAACCAAAACTGTAGCTGCAAGAATCCAGAATGTCCCCCAGAGGCTGCGAATAAATTGCATCAACTTTGTCACCAGATCGGGCAATCAGACTGGAACCACATCAAATTGTTCCGGTGTATAGTAGGTCTCCACCTGAAGACGAACCGGCTTGCCGATAAACTCCTCAAGCTCTGCCAGACTTGCCGACTCCTCATCAAACAACAGATCTGTAATCTCCTGTGCTGCAAGCACCAGAAATTCTTTGGAGTCATCATATTGACGAGACTCCCTGATAATCTCACGGAAGATCTCATAACAGACCGTCTCTGCTGTCTTGATGTGCCCCCTGCCTCCACAGGTTGGACAATCTTCACAGAGCACATGCTCCAGACTCTCACGTGTTCGCTTGCGGGTCATCTCAACCAGTCCCAGTGAAGAGACCTGGCTGATGTGAGTTTTTGCATGGTCCAGATCAAGATACTTCTGAAGTGAGCGCATAACTTGCTGCCGATGCTGCTCATCCTCCATATCAATCAGATCAAGAATAATAATCCCCCCAAGGTTTCTCAACCTCAGCTGACGCGCAATGGTCTGCGTTGCCTCAAGGTTGGTTTTGAAAATTGTCTCTTCCAGATTATGGTGCCCTACAAATGAGCCAGTGTTGACATCAATTGTGGTCATCGCCTCGGTCTGATCAATGATCAGGTACCCCCCGGACTTTAGTGGCACTTTACGCTGCAGCGCCTTCTGGATCTCGTCCTCGACAGAATAGAGATCAAAAATTGGACACTCTCCGGGGTAGTACTCAACCCGGGATGCCAACTCCGGATTAAACTGTGCCGCAAATTTCGTGCATCTCTCAAAAGCCTGTCTAGAATCAATTCTGACATGCTCTATCGTATCCTTTAACTGGTCACGAATGATTCTCTGCTCCAGTGGCAGGTCGCTATGGATGAGCGTACGCGCCTTGGCGGTTCTGTTTATCTCCTGGACAGACTCCCATATCTTGTACAGCAACTTGGCCTCATGTAGCAGATCATCCTCGGGAACACCCTCCCCTGCCGTACGAACAATAAAACCTCCATAACCACCAGCAATCACCGCTTTTTGAATCATCGCCCGTAGACGCTCTCTCTCCCCCTCCTCCTCAATTCTCTGTGATACTCCCACACACTGAACTGCCGGTAGAAATACAAGATAACGGGATGGAATAGATATCTGCATGGTTAGGCGAGCACCCTTGGTACCCAATGGATCCTTGACCACCTGCACCATAAGCTCCTGACCATCTGATATCAGATCAGTAATCTGATCAGGCTCATGATCACACTCAATCTCCTCGCTCACCTCTTTGGGGCGGATATCAGATGCATGTAAAAAAGCTGCCCGTTCCAGCCCAACATCCACAAAAGCAGCCTGCATGCCCGGCAATACCCGGCTCACCTTGCCCTTGTATATGTTGCCAACGATACTCAGGTGGTCTCTGCGCTCAATATAGATCTCCTGCAGAACCCCATTCTCAACCATTGCAGAACGAGTCTCTCGTGGCGTTACATTAATAAGGATTTCTGTACTCACAAATTGCTCACTCTTGAGATAGACATAGTTAGGCTAGATTTTAACCCAAGGAAGCTTTGATTAAGTCATTTTGTGACCAAATCATCCTCCCTGATTTTGTTTTATGAATAATCAGTTTTATGAACGATGATAAGGGTGATTATTCAAAATTGTCCACGCTCTGTACAGCTGCTCCGCAACCACAACCCTGACTAACGGATGAGGAAGTGTAAGTTTGGAGAGTGACCATTGCTGCTGTGCCCGCTGCAGACAATCTTGTGAAAGGCCATCTGGGCCACCAACCAGAAGAGATACCCCAACACCACTCTGCATCCACTTGCCCAAACTTGATGAGAGCTTCTCTGTTGACCATGAGACCCCCTTTACATCCAGTGCAACAACCATATCTCCCTTGGGAAGTGCCGAGATAATTCTCTTGCCCTCGCTCTCCATCCACCTTGCTGGAGAGCTACTACGCCCTCGCTTTTCTGCCTCAACTTCCACCAAACTTAAACTGCACTCTCTTGGCATGCGGCGAGCATACTCTGAAAACCCCTCCTCAACCCATCCTGGCATCTTGCGCCCAACAGCAATCAGGGTGATTTTCACCCCTCCTCCCGCTTGAAGTCTGTCCAGAATTTCTCCAGATTATAATAGTCTCTGGTTTCAGGGAGCATTACATGCACCACAATATCGCCCAGATCAATCAATACCCACTCGCCTGAACCCTCTCCCTCTCTACCAAGAGGAAGAACCCCTGCTCTCTTTGCCTCTACCACCACATTCTCCGCCAGAGAACGGACGTGTCTATTGGAGGTTCCACTGGCAATAATCAGCCGATTGGTTACATCTGTCATCTCGGATATATCCATAACTGATATATCGTTTCCTTTTAGCTCTTCCAGTGCATTAATTGCAAGCTGCTCCAGATCATCAATTAACATTTCTACTCTAGTCCTCTATTCAATTTTTTCTATAACAGCTGTTTATTTCATCTCTTATTGCTTCAGGCACCATCAAACCAGAATCACCTCCATCCCTTACAATCTCTCTAATCCCGGTTGATGATATCTCCAGAGGAGTTACAGGAAAAAAGATAACTTTCCCTCCACCATCTGCCGCCAGACAGTGCAGCTCTTCTATCTGCCCAGCCTCACGCTCGTTTAATAGTGCATCAAACTCTTCACCTTCAGGATATTCAAATCCAGGCCTGTGGGTTACCACAATGTGTGCGTATTGAAATAGCTCTTTCCAACGGTGCCAACCACCAATTTTTGAAAATGCATCCATTCCCATAATCAGGCATAGTGGTCTATCCGGAAACTCTCTGGCCATTGATTCAAGGGTGACCACCATCCATGATGGCTCATCCCTCTCTACCTCACGCAGATCAACCTCAAATTGTGGGAACTCATTAATGGCTATCTGTAGCCATCTAATACGATCATTCAGCGGAGCTATTGGTTGACCACGATGTACCGGAAATCTGCTGGGAACAAAACGTACCTGATCCATATCCAGCCCCTCACACACCTCCAGTGCAGGACGAAGATGTCCAAAATGGACGGGGTCGAAGGTTCCACCGAAAATACCTATTGGCTTCATCTTTGGTGGTTATTTACGAATATGTCCATCCCCCAGCACAATAAATTTCTGCGAGGTAAGGCCCTCAAGTCCAACTGGACCACGCACATGAATCTTGTCCGTACTGATGCCAATCTCTGCACCCAGACCATACTCAAAGCCATCTGCAAAACGGGTTGACGCATTGACCATGACCGAGCTTGAATCCACCTCTGCCATAAAGCGCCGCGCACGACTGTAACTCTCAGTCACTATAGACTCAGTATGGCCAGAGCTGTGCTGATGAATATGATCCATCGCTCCGTTCAACCCAGAAACTACACGAATGGAGAGAACCGGAGCCAGGTACTCTTCATCCCAATCCTCATCAGTTGCTGCAACAATGCCAGGCAAAATCTTTTGGGTAGCCTCACAACCACGTAACTCAACCCCCTTATCCTGATAACGTTTCGCCAATGGCGGCAGACACTGAGAAGCAACATCCTTCGCTACCAGCAGTGTCTCCATTGCGTTGCATACACCATAACGGTGGGTTTTGGCATTGAATGCAATATCAATCGCTTTCGACTGATCTGCATCACCATCAATGTAAACATGACAGATCCCATGAAGATGTTTAATCACTGGAATTCTTGCATCCTCACTGATTCTCTCTATTAACCCCTTGCCTCCTCTAGGAATGATGACATCAACATAGCTGCTCATGGTGATCAGCTCACCAACCGCCTCGCGATCTGCTGTCTCAACAACCTGTACCGCATCTGCTGGCAGACCTGCCTCAGATAGCCCTTGATGAATAAGAGCAGCAATTGCCTGATTGGAGTGAAACGCCTCAGATCCACCCCGCAAAATAGCTGCATTACCTGACTTCAGGCAGAGGGCTGCTGCATCTGCAGTTACATTGGGACGGGACTCATAAATGATCCCGATCACCCCAAGTGGTACACGCATTTTGCCAACCTGAATTCCGGAAGGACGATAGTTAAGGTCTGTAATCTCACCAACAGGGTCTGGCAGTGTCGCAATCTGGCGCAACCCCTCTGCCATACCATGTACACGCTCTTCATTCAGTTCAAGCCTGTCCAGTAGAGCCTCATCCAGCCCTCTTTCCCGACCAGCATCCATATCCTTCCGGTTTTCCCCCAGCAGCTGCTCCATAGAGTGCTCCAGAAGATCAGCCGTTGCCTCCAACGCCATATTTTTTGATGTTGTTTCAGCTCTGGCCATGGCGCGTGAGGCACTGCGCGCACGCTCCCCCACCTCCTGCATATACTTTTGAATATCCATATCTGTTTCCTGTCTAAGCTACAGTGGCACGAACCACAAAATCCTCCATACCACTCCAGGGGTCACCGTCCATCATCCCTTTGCCAGCTCTGTCAATAAGGCCAAGCTGACGAACAAGAGGAGTGATTTTAGGGACACCTATACGGTTCAGTGCAGCCATCAAAAGAGGCTGCTTTTTCCACCACATGGGATTGTACTCCAACGGCTTGTAGGCTGATGGATTACGCTCTATTCCCATTGCGGCGAGGTCACGAAAGTCTCGTGCCACAGACCAGTGCACCACCTGAATCGCGACCCCTTCACCTTTTAATCCATGCAGAATACGCAGCGCTCTTGCTCTATTACCCTCCAGCACAGCATCTGCAAGTTTAAAGGCATTAAAACTTGAGCTTTCTGACACCACTCTATTCGCGGTCTCTTCATCAACTGCTGTATCTGGTTCCACAAACAGCACCAGCTTCTCAAGCTCCTGAACTGCCGCCAACAGATTGCCCTCTGCCCGTTCTGCCACAATCGCCGCCACGCCCGGAGTTGTCCTTAACCCCATGCTCTCCATTCTGTCTGCAACCCACTGTGCCATCTGTTCTGCCTCAACCGGCCATATCTGCACAGTGACACCGGCACTTTCAACTGTTTTGAACCATTTGGTTTTTTGTGATGCCTTATCAAGCTTGCTGGATACGATAAGCAGCACCTTGTCTTCAGGGGGATTCTCACACCACTCAACCAGAGCTTTGCCGCCATCCCTGCCAGGTTTTCCGGTTGGGAGGCGCAGATCAACAACCTTTCTCTCTGCAAAGAGCGACAGCTCATTTCCCTCTCTGGCCAACTCGCTCCAATTGAATTCCCTGGTTGCTACAAGAACTATACGCTCCTCATAACCCTCCCTCTTAAGTGCTGAGCGCACCTGGTCTGCTGCCTCCTGTAACAGCAGCGGCTCATCACCACTCAACAGATAAATTGGAGCAGTTTTTCCCTTCAGGTGGTTTGCAAGTGATTCCGGTTTGACCTTCATCGGCGACGCAGTGCGCGCAACAGATCACGAACCGCTTCACGAATCATAACCTCGCGCAGATACTTCTCCTCCTGCTCTTTCCCAAGCACCTCTGTACCACTATATTTGTAACTCTCTTTCTGCTTAAGATGGCCTTGATCAAGCAACGCTCCATCTACCGATCTAAGCTTCCAGTCAACCTGATAGTCAAGTGCATACTCACTTACCTTGCCGGTACTGCTGTCAACCGTTGCGACACGACGAGAAAATGTCTCATTGCTCAACTCCAGGATCGCAGTTGCATCTGACTCACCAGAGACAACCCCGCCATTGGTGCGGCGAACCCCCTCTCTGACAGAGCGGACCAACTCTACAGAGACCCCGGAACCATCAACCCAGGTTGCCTCCATCTCATCCGGCAGAATCACTGCACCACGCAGATGAAAGCCACACCCCTGCAACACAAGCAGGGTCAACAGTGTTGGGAGCAGAATTCTCTTTATCGGTCTCATCATATTCACTTTACCACAAGATTAACCAACTTCCCCGGCACCACTATAATCTTAATTACCTCTTTTCCTTCGGTAAAACGGACTACATTCTCGTCCTCGACCGCCATCCTCTCTATCTCATCCTTGCTGGTATCAACCGCAACTTCCAGCTTCGCCCTCAGCTTTCCGTTAACCTGAACCACCATCTGAATACTATCCTTTACCATGGCGCGCTGATCATATTCTGGCCAGGCAACATTTACCGCTGCACCATCGTGCCCCAGAGCACTCCACAGCTTGTGGGAGATATGAGGAACCATTGGGGAGAGCAACAGGGCCACGGACTCAAGCGCCTCCTGCATCACCAGTCTGCCCTGTTCAGATTTATCGTTGTATCTGCCAATCTGATTAGTCAACTCCATAACTGCCGCTATAGCTGTATTGAATATCATACGCCTACCAATATCATCCCCCACCTTCTGAATCGTATGGTGAACTGCATGACGCATATCTTTTTGCTCTTTGGTCAAATTCTGATTGCCCTGCAACGTCTCAACTCCACTGCAGACACCAGCCTTGACGTGCGCATAGACAAGCTTCCACACTCTTTTCAGAAAACGGTAAGCACCTTCAACACCCGAGTCAGACCACTCAAGCGACTGCTCTGGTGGTGCTGCAAACATGATAAAGAGGCGCACGGTATCTGCACCATAACGGTCAATCAGGCCTTGCGGATCAACCGTGTTGCCCCTGGATTTGGACATCTTTGCCCCATCCTTCAAAACCATCCCCTGAGTCAGGAGGTTCTTGAAGGGTTCATCAGAGTGTAGCAGGCCCTCATCACGCAACAGCTTATGGTAGAAGCGAGAATAGAGCAGATGGAGGATAGCATGCTCTACACCCCCAACATATTGATCTACCGGTACCCAGTAATCCACTCTGGAATCGAGCATCTTCTCATTCTGGTCGCGACAACTGTAACGGGCGTAGTACCAGGATGACTCCATAAAGGTGTCAAAGGTATCGGTCTCTCGCTCTGCCGCACCACCACACTTGGGACAGGTGGTCTCATAAAACTCCGGCATCTTTTTGATAGGCGAGCCGATACCATCAAACCTCACGTCCTCAGGCAACACCACTGGCAACTGCTCTTCGGGTACAGCCACCGCCCCACAGGTTTTACAGTTCACGACAGGAATCGGACATCCCCAGTAACGCTGACGAGAAACCCCCCAGTCGCGCAGACGATAATTTACCTTTCTCTGCCCCTTCCCTGCAGCCTCAACATAATCGGCAATAGCATTCAGTGCCCCAGTAAAATCAAGGCCATCAAACTGATCTGAGTTATAGAGTTCTCCCTTGTCTGTATATGCCGACTCTGACACATCAGACCCATCCTCATCAGCCGGTCTAATAACCGGCTTGATCTCAATACCGTATTTAGTGGCAAACTCCCAATCCCTCTGGTCATGTGCAGGAACAGCCATAACAGCACCTGTGCCATAACTCATCAGTACAAAGTTGGCGACCCAGACCGGAATAGAATCACCTGTAACAGGATGGGATACAGTCACCCCAAGAGCCATACCCTTTTTCTCCATAGTCTCCATTGCAGCCTCGGATGTCTCCATCTTGCTGCACTCATCCAGAAACTGTTGTAGTTGCGGGCTGTTCTCTGCTGCCTGAACAGCTAGTTGGTGCTCAGCTGCGACAGCCACATAGGTGACCCCCATCAAGGTGTCAGGGCGAGTGGTGAATACAGTAAGTGGCTCACCTGCCGACCCAAACTGGAGCTCTAGCCCCTCGGAACGACCAATCCAGTTAGCCTGCATTGTTCTCACTGCCTCTGGCCACCCCTCAAGATTGTCCAGGCCATCCAGCAACTCATCACCGTAATCCGTTATCTTCATGAACCACTGCGGAATCTCTCTGCGCTCCACCACTGCCCCGGAGCGCCATCCTCTACCATCAATTACCTGCTCATTTGCCAGCACAGTCTGATCAACCGGATCCCAATTCACTACTGCATTCTTCTTGTACACCAACCCTTTTTCCATAAGGCGGGTAAACATCCACTGCTCCCAACGATAGTACTCCGGACGGCAGGTGGCGATCTCCCTGGACCAGTCATAACCATAACCGAGACGCTGCAACTGTCCGCGCATCTCATCCATATTCTGATAGGTCCACTCGGCAGGAGCGACCTTGTTCTTAATTGCTGCATTCTCGGCAGGAAGGCCGAAAGCATCCCAACCCATTGGCTGCAACACGCTCTTGCCCTGCATCCGCTGATATCGGGAGATCACATCACCAATAGTGTAGTTACGTACATGCCCCATATGGAGCTTGCCACTAGGATAGGGGAACATTGAAAGACAGTAAAACTTCTCCTTTACAGGATTCTCATCCGCCCTAAAGGTCTGAGTTTTCTCCCAGAACTGCTGTGCCTCCAGCTCAATCTCCTGCGGGTGATACTGCTCTTCCATGAATCCTCTTTCCATCACTCTTATTCAATGTTTTCGAAAGCGGTAATGTTACCCCACTCCACCTCCTGAATCGAAAAAAACCGGCAAATAGTGCTACGATATAGATACCAAAACTACTGATTCAGGAATACCTCATGCCCTCAAACAAAGAATCTCGACTTATCCAGCTCTACCACACCATGCGAGACCATCTTCAGGATGCAATCAACGAAAACAGGGAACATCTGCCATCGCTAAAACAGTTAATTGATGATGCAAAAGAGAAGATATCTGATCTTGACGAACTAACCAGGGAAGAGGTTGAACAGATAGGAGAGTACCTGGAGAGAGATCTGGAGGCGGCAGGAAGTTATCTGGCGGAGACTGGTGAAGACCTGGGGCGCTGGTTCCATATGGAAGAGACATTGATAGAGGATAGACTCAAAGATCTATTTGCCCAAATTGCAGACCCCACCCAGATTGCACTAACCCGTCTGGATGCAGCAGCACGTCATGCTCAAAACTACCATAGCGGTGAGGTCGTAGGGATGGGCAAACTGGAGTGTGTGCAGTGCGGGAAAACCATCAAGATTGATAAGACATCAGTTATTCCAGAATGTCCCCAGTGCAAGGGAACGGTATTCAAAATACGCAATCCATCAAACTGA
>NZ_CEYDPX010000023.1:0-1745 GCF_982804495.1 Candidatus Thiopontia autotrophica
TGCTTTCTACTCATGACCATCAATCTCTAGCAGTAGCTTTTTCCAGGCCATCTCTGGTGTTGTCTGACGCAAACATAAAGAATCGACAGCAGGGTCTCCTTTATATATACACTCCCTTTTTTGACATGGCGCACACTCAAGATCTGAATCCATGTGCAATTGATGATCCCCCATTGTGCCAGTTAACGTAGAGACAGTAGGTCCATAAATGGTTACTGACGGAATGCCCAGTGCTGCAACCAGATGGGCGATACCGGAGTCAACACAGACTGCGCCTACAGCCTGCTGAAGCTGCCTGGAAAGTACATCAAGTGAACTTCTGGGAAGGATTTCCGCATCGTGGCCAGCCGCAATACTCTCTGCCCGTGCCTTCTCCTCCTCACTTCCCCATGGAAGCAGCACTGTATAACCAGCACTATTTACAATCCCTGCCAGCTCTATCCAGTATTCATCGGGCCAATGCTTGGTTTCCCAGGTGGTTCCATGGACAAACAGAATGGATGGTACATTACTTCTCTCTTCTGGGGCTGTCCGATTGATACCGAAGTTCGGGAGACTCAATGGCAGCTCATAACCCAGTGCCTGGGCAAAGAGTTTTCGCAGTCGGACAATTGCATGCTCTCCTCTCTCCACTGGAAGTCGCTGCTGATAGAGGCGGCTTGCCAGTGGCTCTCTGGCGGAGCCCGCATCAAGACCAACCACCCTGCCTTTGGCCATACGGGAGAGCAGCGCGCTCTTGATCAGCCCCTGTGCATCCAGAACCAGATCATACTCCCGCGCGCTCAATTGCCCCCTGAAAGCACCCCACTCCCCGGAGACAATGGCCTTTAGTGGTGATCTTCTCCAGCGGCGGATCGCAACCTTAATCACCCGATCCACTGCCGGGTGCCATGCCGGCACCTCAGCAAATGACTCCTCTACCACCCAGTCAAATCGGATTCCCGGGATCGCTGCTACTGCATCAGTCACTGCCGGCAGTGTGTGCAGAACATCCCCCAGCGAAGAGGTTTTAACCAACAGAACACGCATTAGATTCCAAATGCCTCCACTGCCTTCAGCACTTGATCAGGCTCTAGCTTTTTCAAGCAGTCATAGTGGCCCAGCGGGCACTCCCGCTTGAAACAGGGGCTACACTCCAGATTGAGATCAAGGATCTGTGCTCTTTGGTTGAGCGGCGGGGTAAACCCAGGGTCAGAGGATCCATAAATCGCCACCAGATCACGGTCAAGTGCTGCGGCCACATGCATTAGACCGGAGTCATTTCCCACCACTACGGTTGCCAGTGACATCAGGTCGACTGCCTGCTCCAGTGTGGTTCGTCCTGCCAGATTCTCTACCTGACTACCCGCTCCTCCCAGCTCACCAATCACCATCTCACCAATCGATCGATCTTTTTCTGAACCGAATAGCCAGACATCCCAACCCTGTCTGATCTTCTCCTCAGCCACCGCCGCAAAATAGTCGGCTGGCCACTGCTTCGCAGGACCATACTCGGCACCGGGACAGAGTGCCAACAGTTTACTCTCCGGCCTGTTCAGCCCGATTGATTGTAGCGTCTCTTCTATGGAGTCACTCTCCACCTCTAGTCTCGGCTCAGTAATTTCCGGTAGCGGCTCACCTGAATCCACACCAAGGGCAACGAATCTCTGGACAGTCATTGGCAGCTGTTCCTTGTCAAGAACCCTTACGTCATTCAACAACCCATAGCGCATCTCGCCACGATAACCGGTTCTAGTGGGAATTCC
>NZ_CEYDPX010000023.1:1845-24723 GCF_982804495.1 Candidatus Thiopontia autotrophica
ACCCAAGAGGGTCCGATGATGAGCACCGATGGGGTCAGGTCTGCGTTTTTACTGTTATTTTTGGCGTCCACCTTATTGCAACCATCTAACGATCAAATAACAGTAAAAACGCAGACCTGACCCCACTAGTCATTGAGAATATCCATATACTCCGCCACCCCTTCCTCAACAGTCATGAATTGCTTGGAGTATCCGGCACTGCGCAGGTTGCTGATATCTGCCTCGGTAAAGCTCTGGTAGGCGCCTTTGAGGTGGTCCGGGAATGGAATGTACTCAATCTCCCCCTTTCCGTGCCAATCGATCACTGCATTGGCCATATCATTGAATGATTGCGAACGTCCTGTTCCCAAATTAAAGATTCCCGATCTGTCTGGATTATCCATAAACCAGAGATTCACTTTCACTGCATCTCCCACATAGACAAAGTCTCGACGCTGCTCCCCATCCCCATAGCCATCACAACCGGCAAACAGTTTGGCGATGCCACCATCCTTGAGCTGATTATTAAAGTGGAATGCCGTACTCGACATAGTCCCTTTGTGCTGCTCACGCGGACCATAGACATTGAAGTAGCGGAAGCCAACCACCTGGCTCTTCATCTCAGTCTGTAGCCTTCTCACATACTGATCAAACTGGAATTTGGAGTAGGCGTACATATTGATCGGATGCTCGTGCTGCCGATCCTCCACAAAGGTGGCCCCCGCCCCATAGACCGAGGCAGAGGAGGCATAGAGATACTGCACCCCCCGCTTGAGGCACCAGTGAAGTAGTGATTTGGAGTATTCGTAGTTGTTCTTCATCACGAAGTGGCCATCCCACTCTGTGGTGGCTGAGGTCGCCCCCTCATGAAAGATTGCCTGGACATCACCAAACTCATCGTCATTATTGATCCGATCGATAAAATCCAGACGATCCATATAGTCAGCAATATCAAGATCGGCCAGATTGCGCATCTTGTGGCCATTGGTGAGATTGTCAACCACCAGAATATCGGTCTCACCACGCTCATTGAGAGCCTTGACAATATTACTGCCGATAAATCCGGCTCCACCTGTGACTATAATCATTCTTCTGTTCCCTTCATTCTCTCAATCATTGAGGTTGTGGAGTGTCCCTCTACAAATTTCAATATCTCTACTGAGCCCCCATTGGCTATCACGCATTCGCCTCCTGCAACCTCTTCTGGTCTGTAGTCCCCTCCCTTTACTATCATGTCTGGCAGGACTCTGCAGTAGAGTCGTTCCGGGGTCTCCTCGGTAAATGGAACCACCCAATCGACGCTCTCCAATGCAGCCAAGACTGTCATCCGCTGCTCTATCCCATTAATTGGACGGCTCACTCCATTCACATCGCCCTTGAGCTGCCTAACCGACTCATCCGAGTTGACTGCAACTATCAGGCGGTTCCCCAGTTTTCTCGCCTCTGCAAGATAAGTTACATGGCCGGTGTGGAGCAGGTCGAAACAGCCGTTCGTCATCACCACCTTCTCTCCTCGTGCATGTGCATACTCAATGGCCTGCTGCAGCTCATCCTCGGTGAGGATGCCAAAACCACCCTCTTCCGGATCGTGAGCGGCATGGTGCAGCTCTGCAACGGTGGTGGTTGCGGTACCCAATTTTCCGACCACAATTCCAGCCGCAAGGTTAGCCGTCGCCACCGCATCCTGACGTGTTGCCCCTGCTGCCAGCCCTGCGGCAATAGTTGCAATTACGGTATCTCCCGCACCGGTTACATCATAGACCTCACGGGCATGGGTTGGGTGGTGGAAAGGCCCATCCCCCTCTTCTGAACCAGGACAGAGCAGCGTCATTCCATCCTCACCACGGGTGATCAGCAGAGCATCCATCACCAGCTGCTGGCGAAGCTGCTCACCCTTTTCTACAACATCCTCGTTGCCACTACATGTCCCAACCACAGCCTCAAATTCAGAAAAGTTTGGGGTCATCAGGGTGGCGCCACGATATTTGGAAAAATCATCCCCCTTGGGGTCAATTAATACCTCTTTTCCTGCGGAACGTGCTAGCTGAATCATGGTCTGCACATCGCTCAATGTACCCTTGCCATAATCAGAGAGGACTACCACATCGTGCTGCTCCAGTTGTCTCTTGTAACGCTCCAGCATCGCCTCCAGTGAGAGCTGGTCAAAACGGTTCTCGAAGTCGAGCCGAATCAGCTGCTGATGACGGCTAAGCACTCTCAGTTTGGTAGAGGTACGAACCCCCTCCTCCTGCTGGAAGTCACACTGAACCCCATGCTCAGTCAATGCTCTCTGCAGACTATCCCCCTCGTTGTCTCTTCCCACCACACCCAACAGGGTAACTGCACCGCCCAATGAGGCAATATTGAGGGCAACATTGCCAGCACCACCTGGGCGCTCCTCAATCTCGCTAATCTGCACTACAGGAACGGGCGCCTCTGGAGAAACACGCTCTGCTCCACCAGACCAGTAGCGATCCAGCATCAGGTCTCCAACAACCAGTGTCCGTCCTTCTGAAAACCGGGGAAATGGGTGGTTCACCACTGCTCCTCAATTTTTTCACACCAGAAATGGGCAATCAGAATATGCGCCTCTTGAACCCTGGCAGTAATGGTAGAGGGGACAGAAATTGTCTGATCAGAAATCTCGCCGACGCCACCACCAATCTCACCGGTTAGCCCTATAGTAGCTACCCCCTGCTCTTTTGCAGCACGCAACGCCTTGATCACATTCACGCTCTCCCCGGAGGTTGAGATCCCCACCACAACATCTCCCGGTCTGGCTAGTGCCTCAATTTGTCTGCTAAAGATCTGGTTAAAATCAAAATCGTTGCCAGTTGCGGTAAGAATTGAGCTATCTGTAGTCAACGCAATCGCTGGCAGTGCCCTTCTTGCTTTTTGATAACGGACAACTAGCTCTGCTGCAATATGTTGTGCGTCGGCTGCACTCCCCCCATTCCCCATCAGCAACAGCTTCCCACCATGCTGTAGAGAGTCTCCAATTTTCTGGGCAGCCTCAGTGACCTCACTCTCCATATTTCGAAGAGCTGTAACAATCTCAATGTGTTCATCCAGTACTGACTTGAACATATCTACCCTTTAACTATCTCTGTGGTATTCACGATACCACTCTGCAAAATTCTTCACACCCTCTTTTACCGACATACTCGGCTTGTAACCGAACTCCTCAACCAGGTCTGTAACATCGGCATAGGTGTCGGGCACATCTCCTGGCTGCAGTGGCAGCAACTCCTTATCAGCCTCAACCCCCAGGGACTCCTCCAGCGCCTCAATATAGTCCATCAGCTCTACCGGATTGTTGTTGCCGATATTGTAGATGCGCCATGGTGCACTGCTGGTGGCAGAATCGGGATTATCTCCACTCCACTCCGGGTTGGGAGGTGCTGGTCTATCCAGTACCCGAATCACCCCCTCAACAATATCATCGATATAGGTGAAGTCCCGTCTGTGTTTTCCGTAGTTGTAGACCTGGATCTTCTCTCCTGCGAGGATTGCTCGAGTGAATTTTTGCAGCGCCATATCGGGGCGATCCCAGGGGCCATAGACGGTGAAAAATCTCAGTCCTGTGGTTGGCAGGTTGTAGAGATGGCTATAGGTGTGGGCCATCAGCTCGCCCGCCTTTTTGGTCGCTGCGTATAGGCTGACTGGATGGTTGACGTTGTCGTGGACACTAAATGGCATTTTGGTATTGGAGCCATAGACTGAGCTGGAGGATGCGTAGACCAGATGTTTTACCTGATTATGTCGACACCCCTCCAGAACATGGCCGAAGCCAACAAGATTGGTGTCGATATAGGCGAGCGGATTCTCCAGTGAGTAGCGGACCCCAGCCTGGGCCGCCAGATTGACCACTCCCTCAAACTGTTGCTCTTTGAATAGTTTTGCCATCCCCTCACGATCTTCCAGATTCATCCGGATGTGGGTGTAGTTTGGGTGGTCTTTGTGTCGTGCCAACCGTGCCTCTTTCAGAGCAGGGTCGTAGTAGTCGTTGTGGCTATCGATTCCGACCACCTCATCGCCCCGCTCCAACAGACGAATGGAGAGGGCAGAGCCGATAAAGCCGGCGGCGCCGGTTACTAATATCTTCATACGTTGAGCATCTTCATGAATCACTTCCAAACAGATCTCGGGTCACAATCTTATCTTTAACATCATCGATCTCAGCAGAGAGGCGGTTGGCTATTATCACGTCAGAGATCTCTTTAAACTCCTCAAGGTCATTGATAACCCTGGAGTGGAAAAACTCATCCTCCTCCATTACTGGCTCATAGATCACCACCTCGACACCCTTGGCCTTGATCCGCTTCATGATCCCCTGGATGGAGGAGGCACGGAAGTTGTCCGAGCCGCTCTTCATGATCAGTCGGTAGACACCCACAACACTCGGGTTCTGTTTAAGAATGGAGTCTGCAATAAAGTCCTTGCGGGTGGAGTTTGCCTCGACAATGGCTTGAATAAGGTTGTTTGGTACATCCTGGTAGTTTGCCCGCAACTGCTTGGTATCCTTGGGCAGACAGTATCCGCCATAGCCAAATGATGGGTTGTTGTAGTGGGTTCCAATCCGTGGATCCAGTCCTACACCCTCAATTATGTGTTTTGCATCAAGACCATGCACCTCTGCATAGGTGTCGAGCTCATTGAAGTAGGCGACACGCATGGCAAGATATGTGTTGGAGAAGAGTTTGACCGCCTCCGCCTCTGTGGAGTCGGTAAACAGTACCTGAATATCGTTTTTCTCTGCCCCTTCGACCAACAGGTTGGCAAATGTTTTGGCTCTCTCACTCTGCTCGCCCACAATGATGCGAGATGGATGGAGGTTATCGTAGAGTGCCCTGCCCTCTCGCAGGAACTCTGGGGAGAAGATGAGGTTTTTGCACCCCATTGTTTTGCGGGTGCGCTCCGTATATCCAACCGGCACTGTGGATTTGATTACCATTGTGGCATCCGGATTTATATCTCTTACATTGCTAATGACCGATTCGATGGATTTGGTGTTGAAGTAGTTGGTATCCGGGTCATAATCGGTTGGGGTAGCGATGATGACGAAGTCTGCACCCCTGTAGGCCTCCTCTTTGTTCAAGGTGGCCTTGAAATTGATATCTCGGTTCTGCAGAAAATCCTCGATCTCCTCATCGACAATAGGGGACTCTCCACGATTGAGCATCTCGATCTTCTCGGGGATGATGTCGAGCGCCACTACCTCGTTGTTCTGGGCGAGGAGCATTGCGTTGGAGAGGCCGACGTAGCCTGTGCCTGCTATGGCTATTTTCATAAATTGTTATCTTTTTAAATCTATCTATTAAATACGATCAAGCCAATCATCATAGCCATCCAACCGCCCATGGACCAGATCAAAGTACATGGTCTGTAACTTCTCGGTAATCGGACCACGGCTACCGGCACCAATAGCACGGTTATCCAGCTCCCGAATAGGGGTCACCTCCGCAGCCGTGCCGGTAAAGAAGGCCTCATCCGCAGTGTAAACCTCATCACGGGTAATGCGCTTCTCTCTGACTTCAACCCCGATCTTTCCAGCTAGCGTCATCAACACCTGGCGGGTGATTCCATCCAGTGCAGAGGTCAGCTCCGGGGTATAGATCACCCCATTACGGACAATAAAGATATTCTCTCCACTCCCCTCTGCCACAAAACCATCCACATCCAGTAGCAACGCCTCATCATACCCATCCTTCTGTGCCTCACTCAGAGCCAGCATTGAGTTTATATAGTGGCCGTTGGCCTTAGCCTTGCACATGGTGATATTTACATGGTGACGGGTAAATGAAGACGTCTTGATACGAATCCCCTTCTCCATATTCTCCTCACCCAGATATGCACCCCACTCCCATGCTGCAATCATGGTATGAACTTTCAGATTATCGGCACGAAGCCCCATCCCCTCGGAGCCGTAGAAACACATGGGCCGAATGTAACCGCTCTCCAAGCCATTCTCTCGAACCGCCGCCTTGGTCGCATCATTGATCTGCTCCGGGGTCCAGGGAATCTCCATATCCATGATATGGGCAGAACGGAAAAGACGATCTGTATGCTCCTTAAGTCGGAAAATTGCTGGTCCATCAGCAGTTTTGTAGGCCCGAATTCCCTCAAACACACCCATTCCGTAGTGGAGGGTATGGGTCAGCACATGGACTTTGGCATCACGCCAATCCACCATCTCTCCATCCATCCAGATTACGCCGTCACGATCATCCATCGACATCTTGCTATCTCCAAAAACCGGGATTGCCCCATAACCACCTCATGAAGCAATGATAATTGACACATTATACGAGGTTATTGACTATCTGCACGCCCCAATTACCCAAAAATTACCGAGATATCAGTTGCCCCCCACCCCATTTTTTGGCACAATTCGCGCTCTTTTTTGTAAGCACTCATATTTTTTGGTGCCAGTTTAAAGTTTGTTGGAGAGTAATAATGTCCAGAGTATGTCAGGTGACCGGTAAACGCCCTGTTGCGGGTAACAATGTGTCCCACGCACATAACAAGACGCGTCGTCGTTTTCTTCCTAATCTTCATACCCACCGTTTCTGGGTAGAGAGTGAGAATCGTTGGGTAAAACTGCGCCTCTCCAGCAAGGGAATGCGTATTATCGACAAGAATGGAATCGATTCCGTACTGTCTGATATCCGCGCCCGTGGCGAAAAGGTTTAAAGGAGCATAATCATGCGTGACAAGATCAAACTCGTATCAAGTGCCGGAACAGGCTTCTACTACACCACAACCAAGAACAAGCGCACCATGCCCGAGAAGATGGAGATCAAAAAATATGATCCCCGTGTACGCAAGCATGTGATCTTCAAAGAGGCTAAAATCAAGTAAAGGCCTCTCTTGCCAGATTCTCAAAAAAGCCTGCTAACTGCAGGTTTTTTTGTGCACATAATAAAAATATGAGCAGTTCAAATACTGTATGGCACCACGCAACCGTCAGATCATTGATGCTATTTATATACTAGACAGCAGCAACACTCCGGAAACATCTACCTCACACCGCCACCCTGTAGCAATCAGTGAGGTTGATACCTTTTCGGTGATAATTGCAGGACCCTCTACTACCTCCCCCACACTCAATAGCTCTCTTTGAAAAACCGGAACCTCACCAACTTCAGACGATACAGGCTGCACAGGTGAGTGTGATTCCTGCCCACTGTTGTGCAGTGAAAACTGTGGCGAACTCTGCTCTCTGACCTTCACTCTTATATTGACCAGCTCAATCGGAAAATCGAAGTTATGGCCATAACGCTCGTAATGTGCCTGATGGAACATCTCCTCCAGAAGAGAGTAACCACGCCACGCCACATTCAGGGTAAATGACTGTCCCTTGTAACGCAGATCCACACTGCGGATCAGCTCAATATTTTCCTTCTCAACACCCTCTGCAGAGAGTGCCTGTCGCCCTCTCTTCTCCAGCTGGCTGAAACTCTGCTCTAGCGATATCTCGTCAAGATCAGTGGCCAGCATAATAATGGATTGCGACAACACCCGACCACGCGGAGCAACCAACATTCCCAATGCCGAAAGAACCCCGCCATATAGAGGGATCGCTGCACGACTCATCCCCAGAGACTCCGCCAAGGCACAGACATGAAGTCCTCCCGCCCCACCAAAAGAGACCAGAGTAAATTCTCTGGGATCGACACCACGCTGTACGGAAATAACACGCAATGCATGAGACATGTGTTCATTGGCTATCTGCACTATCCCCTCTGCCGCCTCCTTTACAGAGCAGTTCAATGATTCTGCAATTCTGCCAACCGCCCTCTCTGCTGCCTTCATATCCAGCGACATCCCGCCGCCCAGAAAAGCATCAGGCAGCAATCTTCCAAGCAAAAGATTGGCATCGGTAACTGTGGCATCTTCTCCGCCATTGCCATAACAGGACGGTCCTGGTGATGCCCCCGCAGACTCCGGACCAACCTGCAACATTCCCCCCTCATCAACTCTGGCAATCGAGCCTCCGCCGGCACCAATTGTGTGCATATCCACCATTGGTACAGCTACTGGATAACGACCTATTTTACCCTCTGACGTCAGCCTGATATCACCATCAACCAGTGCCACATCAGTTGAAGTTCCGCCCATATCAAAAGTGAGAAGTTGTGATTTCCTAATCTGTTTGCCTATATAGTGGGCAGCAGCAAGACCGCCGGCAGGGCCTGACAACAACATATGGACAGCCTGTACACCAGCACTGTCTGCAGAGATTGTATTGCCTGAAGACTGCATCACTGAAACCTGAGCATCCTCGACCCCTTGCTCAAGACGTCCCAGATAACCCTCTACCAGTGGCCCGACATAACTATTGAGCCAGGTGGCAATCCCCCTCTCGTACTCCTTGTACTCGGGTAACAGGGATGATGAGCGCGACACAAAAATATCCTTGGGCACAACCGATTCAATCTGAATTTCCGGATCAGGATTCAGGAAAGAGAAGAGAAGATTTATTGCCACAGAGTCAGGGTTACGTTGCTCTATTTCATCTCGTAGCCTGTTGAGCTCTTTCTGGGTTAGCCTCTCTATAATCTCGCCAGACGCATCAATTCTGCCGCCTGTCTCCAGGCAATCCTCACGTGACACCGGCGGAGCAACCGGTTTTGGCTGTAGATTGTAGAGCTCCTCACGCGCCTGCCGACCAATGGTCAACATGTCAGCAAACCCTCTGTTGGTTATAAACAGAGTATGGACACCCTTACCCTCTAGTACCGCATTGGTTGCTACTGTGGAGCCATGGATAATAGTCAACCCGTGAACATCGATACCCATCTCATCAATGCCTTGCAGAATTGCCTGTTCTGGGGACGATGGGGTCGACAGCACCTTGTGGATGTGAAGTTTCTCGCCATCCCACAACACAAAATCGGTAAAGGTTCCGCCAGTATCTACGCCTAAAATCATCGCCAAATTATACCTAAATCCTGCAAGTGATCACGGCTACAGGATTGAGGTTACACATCGGTTACACTTGTCACCATGCCTGAACTACCGGAAGTAGAGACCACAAGAAGAGGAATTGAACCAGCCTGCCTGGGACAATCCATAACCAAAGTGATCGTCAGACAACGATCACTGCGCTGGCCGATCCCGAAAGGTATCGAGCAGAAACTAAAGGGGGCGATTTTTCGTAAGGTAAGTCGCCGGGCAAAATATCTGCTTCTGGAGATTGCACGAAACACCGCACACAATAACCACGCCACTATTATTCTCCATCTTGGTATGACCGGCACATTTCGTGTTCTGGAGCAGGGGACTCCTGCAGAGAAACATGACCATATCGATATCCTGCTCGACAACGACACCCTGCTCCGTTTCCGCGATCCGCGCCGCTTTGGTGCATTTATTTTAACGACCGAGCCACCCAAACAGCACCCTCTGCTGAAAAATCTTGGGATTGAACCAGTTCTTTATGGCCATACTGCAGAAGATGTTGCAGAGCACCTGTACGCTCAATCAAGAAAACGAAAAACATCTATCAAATCTTTTCTAATGAATCAGAAGATTATCACTGGCGTCGGCAACATCTACGCCTGCGAGTCACTATTTCTCAGCAGCATCCACCCTAAAAGAGCGTGCAACAAAATCTCGAAGCAACGCTATCTGGAGCTTGCCAGAGCCATAATCTCAACCCTTACAACATCAATAAAACAGGGAGGAACAACGCTACAGGATTTTCGCAATAGTGAGGGCAAACCCGGTTACTTCCAGCAGCAGCTTCTTGTCTATGGCAGAGAGAATGAACCATGCACAGAATGCGGGTCTACTATCAGAAAGATAACCCAAAACCAGCGTTCCACCTGGTACTGCCCACGCTGCCAACACTGATTTGTTAAAATCGCCCAATGGATATACATAACCCAACAGCGTGTGAAGAGAAAGAGCCTTTTGCCCTTCAGGTGATTGGTGAAAGCATGGCACCAGAATTCAATGATGGCGCCGTCATCATAATTGACCCCGGCTGCCCTGTAGTAAATGGTGCATATGTTCTGGCGGCCTACAAGGATGAGTACCATTTCCGTCAACTGGTTCGCCGCGATGGCGCCACATATCTGGTTCCACTAAACGGACTATTTCACTCACTTAAGCTCAGCGGCCCTTTTGAGGTTCGTGGAGTTATAACCCAGCAAAATCACAAACGTACCATTGTTCACTACGAGTATCCGGAGGATGGGGTAATTAATCGCAGAGAGAGTGGACGCCGCAAGAGGGGCGGGAATTAAAAAAGGCTCCACCAAGGAGCCTTTTACAGAGTTTGAAATGAGTTGTCTAGGCGGTTAACTTCTCATACTTTGCTCTCAACTCATCCTCACCCTCCTCATGGTCAGGATCAGGCAGACAACAGTCTACCGGGCATACCTCCACGCACTGTGGCTCATCATAGTGACCGACACACTCGGTACATAGATCCGTAGTAATCTCATAAATCTCGTCACCCTGAAAGATTGCCTCATTAGGACACTCAGGCTCACACACATCGCAGTTAATACATTCATCCGTAATATAAAGCGCCATCTCTTTTCCCTATCATTTTTGCGTGAATTCTTGAATCCTTTTATTATACACCGTCACTTAATTTCTGTTCCAGCGCCAGCTGCACATTTTTCTCCACAAATGGGGAGACATCCCCTCCCAGGGAGGCAATCTCACGTACCAGGCTGGATGATATATAGGAGAATTGCTCGGCGGGAGTCAGGAACATGGTCTCAATATCAGATGCAAGGTGACGATTCATCCCCGCCAACTGGAACTCATACTCAAAATCAGATACTGCACGCAGTCCTCGCAAGATAACGCCGGCGCCAATCGAACGGGCAAACTCAACCAGTAGACCATCAAAAGATACCACCTCAACCCCATCCAGCCCGTTCAATGTATCTCTCGCCATGTCAATACGCTCCTCAACAGAGAAGAGTGGCTGCTTGGAACTATCAGTTACCACTGCAATAACAACATGGTCAAAAATTCTGGTCGCACGCTCAACCAGATCGATATGTCCTTTGGTGATTGGGTCAAATGTTCCGGGATAGACTGCCTTCATGATTCCTCTCTACCTTTACTCTCAAGAAGCATATATCGTACCTGACCAGCCTTACCCTTGCGAGCCACAACCCAGTCGGATGGTATTTCCAACTCATCTACCCCCTGTTCTGTCTCAATATAGAGCTGCAATTTGGGAGAGAGCTCTGACCTCTCAAGCAATATAAATACCTTCTCCAGCATGTCTCTGTTAAATGGTGGGTCCAGGAAGATAAGGCTGTATGGGGAGAGCTCCCTCTTCTCCAGAAAGATAAAGGCATCCTCTCTAAACACCTCTCCCCTGTCACTTTTCAATAGCTCAAGGTGCTCACCAATTGCCTGGGCACTCTTCTGTTCAAACTCCACAAAGTCGACATGAGATGCCCCCCGTGAAAGTGCCTCCAGACCAAGCGCGCCACTACCTGCAAACAGGTCAAGACAGAGTGCTCCCGAGATAGTTGGCTGAAGCCAGTTGAAGAGGGTCTCACGCACCCGATCAGGTGTAGGCCGAATCCCTGGATTATCAGGAAAGGAGAGGGTTCGCCCTCGCCACTCTCCGGCAACAATCCTGAGACGTCTGCCGCCTCGCGATTTCCCCTTTTTTACCATACTGCACTGTTACCTAATCAGGCTTGCCACCCACAATAACCGTTACCATCTCTGATGGGTGTAGCCGATGTCTGAATGCATTCTTGATGCTCTCACTGGTTACTGCCTCAACATTCTGGTTAAAGGTATCCAGGTAGTCATCAGGCAGTCCGTAGAAACCAATCATCCCCAGATAATCGATAATCTTCTTGTTGCTATCAATCCGCAGAGGAAAGCCACCGGTAATATTCTTTTTTGAACGTATCAGCTCCTCAATGCCCGGCCCCTGCTCAATAAAATCTACTATGGTTTTACGTAGCACCTCCAGCGCCTCATCCCTGCTCTCATTCTTGGTCTGCAGACCAGCCTTGTATGGCCCCTCTCCAGCCATCGGCGCAAAGTAGCTGTAGGCACTGTAGGCCAAGCCACGCTCCTCTCGCACCTCTTCGGAGATTTTTGAGACCAGACCACTTCCACCCAATATATGGTTACCCACATAAAGGTCAAAATAGTCTGGATCACCTCGGCGCAACACTGGGTGCCCCATCAGCAGATGGCTCTGTACTGATGGGTAATCAACCCTGATCGTATCACCCGGCTTTGCAGTTACCGCATCTGGTAATTTTGGGGCCCTCTCTCCCATCGGTATGCTTCCAACCACTCTCTCGGCAATCTTCTTGGCCTGCTCTCTGCCAACATCCCCAACAATTGCAATAACTGCATTGCTTCCAACATAGTACTGCGCATGGAATCTGCGCAGATCACTGCGCTTCAGTGCCTTGACACTCTTCTCAGTTCCACTTGATGGCTCTGCATAGGGGTGGGTTCCATACATTGCTCTAAAGAGCGCCTTCTCTGCAATGGTTCCAGGTGACTGTTTCTGGGCCTGAATCCCGATCAACTGGCGGCTACGCTCTCGCTCAAAGGCACTCTTTGGAAAAGATGGATGGTGAATAACATCCGCCATCACCTCCAGTGCGGGGTCCAATATATGGTCATCACTCAGACTACGCAGTGACACCACCGCCATATCACGCAGCGAGTCAAAACCAAGGTTTACACCCAACCTGTCCATGGTCTCTGCGATTGCCTCCTCCCCAAGCAGCCCTGTACCAGTAGAGAGGAGACCATTGGTCATTGCTGCTATCCCCCCCTTTTTGCCATCTCGTGCACTTCCTGCGTCAAAGATCACCCTGATATCAACCATTGGAATCTCGGGGGTATGTACATAGAGAACCTGTGCCCCACTGGCTGTACTCCAACGCTCAATCTGCGGTATTGCCGCTACGGCCATAGAGAGTAGTAGGCCGATTACCAAAACAGATAGCCTGCTAATCATGCTGTTTCTCCTTGCTTGTTTCACTATCTATTGGAAGAGGGTCCAGAGTTGCTGTTGTCATCTGATCAAAATCCAGGTATTTCTCTGCCACAGCCATCACCTGTTCCGCTGTCACCTTGCGAATATTCTCTGCATAGCGATCTGCCTCCCGCCAATCGAGACCAATTGTCTCCATGGTTCCAATCTGCATCGCCTGGTAGAACACCGAGTCACGTTCAAAAACCTTGGCGGCCACTACCTGTGCCTTAACTGTATCGAGCTCTGCTTTTGTGACCGGCTCTCTTTTAATCTCCCTTAACTCTGTCAGTAGAGCTTTTTTGACCTCTGCAACGGTATGTCCTTTCCCAGGAACACCCTCCACAATAAAGAGCGTCTGTAGTCGATCATAGGGGTCATAACCAACCCCGGCACTGGTTGCAATCTCTGTTCCACGAACCAGTCTCTTATTAAAACGTGCGCTATCCCCCCCATCCAGCACATATGCCATCACCTCCAGTGCGTATGGCTCCCATGCGCTCTCGGCAGTCACCACAGTAGGTGCTGGAAACCCCATCACCAGATACGGAATCTCGGCAGGAACCCTGACTGTCACCTCTCGAGCACCCAGCTGTCTGGTCTCCATTCGAGGTTTTGGCGGCTTAATGACGGATGGCTCAAGATGTCCGTAATACTTTCTAGCCATCTCAATAACCTCATCTGCAACCACATCTCCGGCAACTACCAGGGTGGCATTATTTGGGGCGTACCACATTGCATACCACTCTCGCAGATCCTCGATGTTGTAGTTCTCGATATCATTCATCCACCCTATTACTGGATGGTGATAGGGGCTAGTCTGAAATGCCGTAGCCATAAACTGTTCATAGGTGAGTGATGTGGGCTTGTCATCAGTACGCATTCTGCGCTCCTCCTGCACCACCTCACGCTCCTTGAGAAACTCCTCCTCCGGCAGGGTCAGGTTACGCATTCTGTCCGATTCAAGTTCCATGCTGATAGGGAGTCGGCTCTTCTCCAGGCGCTGAAAGTAGGCCGTATAGTCACGCCCGGTAAAGGCATTCTCACGCCCTCCATTCTCCGAGATGATCTTTGAAAATTCATTGGGACCATGCTTCTCTGTCCCCTTGAACATCATATGCTCCAATATATGGGAGATACCGGTAATCCCGTCCACCTCATAACTGGAACCAACCTTGTACCAGATCTGTGAAACCACAACTGGTGCCCGATGATCCTCCTTGACGATCACCTTCATCCCATTTTCCAGCATAGCCTCTGTAACATTGGCTGCAGTTCCCACTGATGGGACTACAAATATAGCCAACAGAGTAAACAGTACACTGCCAGCAGCCATTTTCCTCAGGCAGATCAGATTCATTTAACTTATTCCTTGTAACATCAATGGTGCAGAGATTGTACCCGAGAAGACATGGCACAGAGAGAGAAGTTCAACCTCATTGCCCATAATCAAACATCAACTACATTATTGACTAATAGTGGTCTTGCCATAACTCCAACATTTCTATACTGTGGTGATCGAAGCTTTAACCAAGGAACCCCCGAAAAAGCTTAATGGGATGGAGGAGTGATTGACTATGAAACCAGGTCGTTCAGCAACGCTGGCGGGTAGTGCTCTGGTTCTTGCTATTGCGGCCGGGTGTGGCGCGCAACAGCAACAAACTTTATACAAACCCATCAAGGAGCGTATTTATGGAGCTGATGCAGCGGCCGCTGTGGCAGATCCAACCAGACCAAAGAACGAATACAACATCAGTCTGAACTATGAGCTGGGCATGCACTGTACCGGCTTTGATTTTACCTACTGCTGTGTACTTCCACCTTACAACTCTGTCCAGGCACAGGTCATCAAGACTGCTGTGGGCGCCAAGAAATGGCCAGAGGTGCTGGAATCTGATGAGGAGGAGCACGGTATCCTCGTTGATGGCAAGAAGAGGATGAAGATCAAGTTTGGCCATACTGACAACACCTATTCAGAGGGTGACAAACTCGCCTACTGGGATGTCAAATATGATGTTAATGGTGATGGTCAGTACACAGAAAATGAGAATGTGGCCAATGCCTATTTCACCCACCTCTATGTATACAAGGATCTAAAGGGGTCAAATCCCGATGGAACCAGTGCGGATAGCAAGAAGGCACGGGTTGGAATCGAGATACCCATTCCAAAGGATAATGGCCCTGCCGGTGCTGCAGTACCAAGCCCTATGAGTGGCGGACATCTCCACTACTCTGGGGTGAAGGGCACTACTGTATTCACCAAATCACCTGTACTGGACAATGTGCCAATCGTACTGACCAACCCTGGAATCTGGGATGCACTAGGTCTGGCATTGACCCCTTGGCAGGACAGCATCATGAAACGTGACCCACTAAACATGCTGGAGAGCGAGATTCGCCCGTTCCAGGAGTCCTGGGCTGCACTGGTGGATGCAGAGTCTGGTGAGGCTATTATCGATAGCGTCAACGGCAAGCCTGTTCACTTTATTGGAACAAGCCCTATTGATATACCTAACTGTGCAAACTGCCACTCCAACAAAAATGCCAATGGAGACAAGTACAACCTCTGGAAAGTTGAGAAGGCATTCTGGAAGGCGCTGGGCGCAAGTGAGTGGATTGCAAACCTGAAGGGAACCTCTCTCTCCATTCTTGAGATGCATGATGACAAGCATGGTACGGACTTCCTCAAGAATTACGATCCAGGCTCACGCTCCAAGGACAACCGTATGGGCGGGGACCCCATCCTCTGCCAGAAGTGTCATGCAGATAACGTGATCGGTGTCCTGCAATCCAAAAAGGTTAGTGACATTATTCCTGGCGGAGAAGATCGGATAATCATGCCACTGACCGAGGCAATTCACCTGGTTCACCAGGAGAAGCGTCCACTTCCAGATAGTCAGGGCCGTACCGGATCATGTCAGGGCTGTCACCCATCACATCGTCAGGATGGCAATATGGATCGCTATCCGATAACCGAGAATGGCGAAAACCTATTTGCCAATGCGGATAATCGTGATGGCGAAGGCTGTTTTGCAGGTCGTGATGTCCACTCCAACCCTTACAAGGACAAGGATGGGGCTGGCACACCAGAGCATCTAAATGCAATTGGTAGCTGGATTCAGGCCAACGTCTCCAATATCGGCAACGGTGAGGGTGGCAAGGGCCTCTGGTGCACCAACTGTCACTCACCTCTAGCCAGAGCGCTTTATCAGGCTGACAACCTCACGCACGCATTCCGTCAGGAAGGTGCCACTCTGCGTGACAAGTCTCTGGAAGAGATCGCAGCTGGCATCGGTGTCGATATGGCAACCCTGGAGTCAATGATGGATCCCAAGGTGGTACTTGACGCTGATGGCAACGATACCCCAGGAAAATCCCAGATCCTTGCACTGTGGGATCCGGAGATTGCACATCCTGATATTGCAGTTATCGCAATCAAGGATGGAGGCCCCATGGGATCCAGGGATGAAGATGGGGACTTCAGTGTTATTCCGCTCTCTGCCAATCCTGCTGTAGATGTTGCCTCGCTGACCCTGCCTGAGGGTGCTGATGGTGCAATGGCAGTACCTTACAATGCTGCAACGCACGGTAAATCCTACTGGCTATCCGCCGGCGAGCCGCACTGTGCGGACTGTCATGCTGCCCCTTATGTTGAGGGTCAGGGTGGTGTTGCATTCCCTATCAACCAGCCAGGCAAATACAGCCTGATGCGTTATACCAAGGGGCATGCTGGTCTCGCCTGTCAGGTCTGTCATGAGTCAACTCATGGCCTCTACCCTGTAACTGCTGATGTGGATATCACCACATACAAACAGGCGGCACAATTCAACCCGGATGGTTCTCACGGACCCATGGTCTGTGCAGCTTGCCACTACACCAATGAAACCGGTGTGCCTCTGATTGCAAACAAAGAGGTGTGGGAAGGCAAGCCCATCATGGATGACTTCGATGCGGCAGTATCCTGGATGCATGCAACTGCACCGGACCTTGGCGGCGCAATCCCTGACGAATGATCAATTCGCCGAATTGAGATTTCAAAAGTAACTGAAGGGGGGGGGTAACGCCCCCCTTTTTTGATCCTGATGCTACATCGACCAAAGGAATGAATATTATGTTGAAATGGATCCAGTTGGCCCTGCTTGCTGGTCTCTCTCTGGGAGTATCCAATATCGCTCTCTCCAAGGGAGAGGCAACCCCACTGATCTCTGTTGAGGGATACACCATTACCGACTACGATATTGAGCGTGTCATTGTGAGTTCTCCACTGGCAGATCAATATCCAACACTTAATGAGAAAGATCAGGCGGCAATGCGTGGCGCCATTCTCATGCGTCTGGTAAATATGCAGCTACTCTATCTTGAGGCCATTAACCAGGAAATGGACCGGGATCCAGCGTTTATTGCAGACCGTGAGGCCTTCATAAAAGGAATTACCTATAAGCTATATATGGATAGATTGCGTGCATCGATCAAGATTCCCGATAAAGTAATGAGCGCTCTGCTCTCCAGGCTCAAGGGAAATTCTGGCGCCCTGGACGCATCCATTGCCCAGTACAAATCACAACAGTACAAACTGGTTCGTTCTCTTGCACTGAAAAAGATCCGTGAACAGCTCCACCTTTCTGTTCACGAAGAGCGCATAACCCCTGCAATCACTCCCAAGACAATTCTGGCGGAAGCCGACAACTACATAGTCAGCTTCTCTGACCTTGGGGTTGAGCTTGAAGGCAAGGATGATTTTCATGCGGCAACCATTGAGGAGCGTCTCTACCAAAAATTGGAGATTGATCTGGTCAATATGGTCTCCGGGGATATATCTGACGGACTAAAGAACACCATTGATGCCTTTTCCCGAGAGCGTCTGCCTGCCATGCTGTTAATGAAAAAAGAGAATGAGTGGGCACCAGATCGTGTCGCAGCACGTGCCTACTTTGAACAACACCGTGAACTTGGGTTTATCCCTGAGCAACGCATGATCTCACAGATTGTCCTTGATAGCCGTGAAAAGGCTGAGGCGACAAGAAAGCGGATACTTGCTGGAGAGAGCTTCTTCCGCATGGCAAAACTTCACAGCATTGACCCCTACGGACGAAAAAATGCCGGACAGATGGGGTGGCTGACAAAGGGCAAGGCGATGCCTGCCATCGAACAGGTGCTGGAGAACATGAAGGAAGAGGAGATTAGTGAGATTGCCGAGACCGAGAAAGGATTCCACCTGATCCTGCTACAGGAGATCAAACCATCCATTCAACATGAGTATGAGGAGGTCTACGACAGAGTGCGCCAGGCCATCACTGATGAGTATCTCCCTCCATTTGTACGTTCTCTGCAGCACAAATACAAGATCGAGTTCGCAGATCCTGTTGCCGAGATTCCAGTAGAGCGCCCCTGATTCTCATTAGTCGCCCGTAGATGCGTCAAACAGATCCTGTAATGTTATCCTTCCACAAATATCTTTATCCCAAATCCACAGATAGAAACATGAATACTGCACATCATCCTCTGTTTCTACTTGGGGCTTTGGGTTTATGAAAGTGAGGATTTTGGATCAATGTTTGGATTTGGAAAAAAAAGTGAAGCGGATGAGAAAACAGGTGTCATCAGTCGCCTGCAAGAGCGTCTCGCTCGTACCCGCTCAAACCTGAGTGACGGGCTTGGAACCCTTCTTTTTGGAAAAAAACGTGTCGACGATGATCTGCTGGAGGAGCTGGAGACCAGACTACTTACTGCAGATATCGGAATTGAGGCAACCCAGGAGATTCTTTCACAATTAACGGAGCGACTCTCCAGAAAAGAGAGCGATGATCCTGATGCAATGCTTGATGCCTTGAAAACAAGCATGCGAGAACTGCTGGCTCCACATGAGTCCCCTCTTCAACCAGAAACTGCCTCCCCTTACGTAATTCTGATGGTAGGAATCAATGGCGCAGGAAAGACCACTACCATTGGAAAGCTTGCCAAACAGATCCAGAACAACGGAAAATCTGTAATGCTTGCTGCCGGTGATACCTTTCGCGCTGCTGCAGTGGAGCAGTTGCAGAGCTGGGGGGAGCGTAATGATATTCCAGTCATCGCACAGCATACTGGGGCAGACAGCGCCTCTGTGCTCTACGATGCAGTTGAATCAGCACGTGCTAAAGGGGTTGATGTTCTTATTGCAGACACAGCAGGCCGTCTTCACACCCAATCCAATCTGATGGAGGAGCTAAAAAAAGTTAAGCGGGTAATGCAAAAGCTGGATGTCTCAATTCCACACGAAGTCATGTTGATTCTGGATGCCGGTACTGGCCAGAATGCAGTGCATCAGGCAGAGCAATTTCATGATGCCGTAGGGATCACCGGCATCACTCTCACCAAAATGGACGGTACCGCAAAAGGAGGGGTGATATTTGCCATTGCAAAACAGCTTGCGCTTCCGATCAGATTTATTGGTGTTGGAGAGGGAATTGATGATCTACGACCTTTTAACGCTACAGAGTTTGTAGAGGCCATACTTGCAGAGTAACTCATAGGTATCTCATTGTTTTATATCTGTTTTTCTGTCTCTATTACATAAAATTTCACTCTCCTTCCAAGGGAACCAAAACAGGAATTAGCACTCTAACCTTGCGAGTGCTAATTTTAGCCGTTATAATTAAAAATATAGAAAACAGAGAGAAAAATTAATGAGTTACGCCCTTCAAACAACACATGCTCAATTTCCTGCCGTAACGGTAGACAGCGTTGATGCCTACCTTCAGAGCCTGAGAAAGTTTCCTGTTCTCAGCCAGGAGGAAGAGCAGGAGCTGGCCATCCGCTTTCATGAGCAGGGTGATCTGGAAGCGGCACGCCACCTGGTCATCTCGAACCTCCGTTTTGTTGCCCATATTGCCAGAGGATATCTGGGGTATGGTCTTCCTCTGGCAGATCTGATTCAGGAGGGAAACCTCGGACTGATGAAAGCTGTGCGCCGCTTTGACCCGGAGAGAAAGGTCAGACTGGTATCCTTTGCCGTCCACTGGATCCGCTCGGAAATTCATGAATACGTACTCCGTAACTGGAGCATCGTAAAAGTTGCCACAACCAAGGCCCAGCGTAAACTCTTCTTCAATCTGCGTAGTTCCAAAAAGCGCCTAGGATGGTTCTCTCGTGAAGAGGTAGATACAGTCGCCAAAGACCTGAATGTAAAACCGGAAACTGTGCTGGAGATGGAACACCGCCTGAGCCACCATGATGCCTCTTTTGACCTCCCCATGGGGTGTGATGATGAGGATGACCATTTTGCCCCTGCCGCATTCCTGCAGGCTCCAACCTCCACTCCAGAGGAGGAGTTGGCAGAGAGTGACTGGAGAGAACAGTCAACCAGCATGATGCGATCCGCTCTTACTACTCTGGACGAACGTAGCAGAAACATCATTGTCCAGCGTTGGCTGAATGAGGATAAGAGCACTCTGCAGGAACTGGCTGATGAATATGGTGTCTCTGCCGAACGTGTTCGTCAACTGGAACAAAATGCCCTCAAGAAAATGCGGGGCCGTATTACTCTCTAAGCTCCTTCAAGAGCGCTCAAAAAAACGGGTATACTTCCCTCTATGAAAAAAGAGCGAATCTGTATCCTGGGTGGCACCGGTTTTGTTGGTAGCCACCTCATCCACCGACTATCAAAAACTGATGCCTCGATTACAGTGGTTACACGTCATCGTGCACGCCACCGTAACCTCCTGATCCACCCAGATATCTCTCTGGTTGAGGCCGATATACATGATGAGGATGCATTGGAAAATCTATTCCAGCACTGTGATGTAGTAATAAACCTGGTGGGCATCCTTAACCCAAAAGGGTCGACAGGAAGCTTTGAGAAGGTACATGTCGAGCTTGCACAAAAAGTTGTAACTGCCTGTAACCGCACAGGGGTCCAGCGCCTTCTGCACATGTCCGCTCTCCAGGCCGGATCTGTCAATGCTATCAGTCAGTATCTGCGCTCCAAGGGAGAGGGAGAGAACCACGCTCATCTGCAGGCAGGAAACGCTCTTAATGTGACCAGCTTTAGGCCGTCTGTAATCTTTGGTGAAGGCGATCACCTCTTCAACAAATTTGCCACTATGTTGCGTCTACCACTTTTGACTGTTCCACTAGCCTGTCCAGAGGCACGCTTTGCGCCGATTTATGCGCAGGATGTTGCAGAAGTATTTATCCAGGCAATTCACAACCCTGGAACCTACGGCAAACGCTATGATCTCTGCGGCCCCAGAGAGTACACCCTGATGGATCTAATGGAATTTACCGAGCGCTGCATCGGGGTTCGTCGACTCATTGTTGGATTAAGCAATTCACTATCCAGACTGCAGGCCAAAGTCCTTGGCAGGTTGCCAGGTAAAATAATGACGCTAGACAACTATCGCTCGATGCGCTCTGCCAGTACCTGTGAACAGCCTCTGGATAATATCTTTGATATCGAGCTCACCCCTATGGAGAGTATCGTCCCTGGCTATCTGGGTAGAAAAAACCAGCAAGTCAACTATATGAACTACCGCATGGCGGCAAAACGGTAGTGACGACAAATAAAACCGTAAAGTAACAACAGATAACTATCAGCTATGGAATCAACAACCTTAAGTAAAGAGCAACGTATACTCAGAATGGTTCGCAAGACCCTTGGAGCCATTGCTCGTGAGACTGCACCACAGGAAGGGAAGGAACACCCGCTGACCAAACAGACATTTGATGATATGCGTGACTGTTTTGCCCTGGTTGCACAGCGTGAAAAAGAGCTACTGGATGAGGCTGGAATAAAGAGCAGTATGCGCCCCACCTTCAGTGACGAGCCCAACAGCACAAAAGTGGTCTCTATTGACTCTCTCACAAATCGAAAAAAGTAGATACCTGGTCGGTGGTGCAGTCCGTGACCAGCTGTTGGGAATCACTCCCAAAGAGAGGGACTGGGTAGTTGTTGGAAAAAGTGAGCAGGAGATGTCTGCGGCAGGATTTCAGCAGGTAGGCAAGGATTTTCCAGTCTTTCTCCATCCAGACACCCATGAAGAGCACGCCCTGGCACGTACCGAGCGAAAAACTGCCCCTGGCTACCGTGGCTTTACTGTTCATGCCGACCCATCTGTAACCCTGGAAGAGGATCTGCTGCGACGTGACCTCACCATCAATGCAATTGCACAGTCCGCCGATGGCTCACTAATAGACCCGTTTGGCGGAGAAGATGACCTGCAACAGGGAATCCTGCGGCACGTATCAGATGCCTTTGTTGAGGACCCGGTACGGATCCTCCGCATTGCCCGTTTTGCTGCCAGCTTTGGCAAATGGGATTTTCGTGTTGCCCATAAAACCCACTCCCTAATGAAGCAGATGGTTGAGAATGGTGAGGTTGACTCACTGGTTCCGGAACGGGTCTGGCAAGAGACGCTCAAAGCTCTACAGACCGAATATCCAGCACGCTACTTTGATGTACTCAGGAGCTGTGGTGCCCTAAAACAGATCTTTCCCGAGCTTGAACAGCTGTTTGGAGTTCCTCAACCACCGCACCATCACCCCGAGATAGACAGCGGCATTCATACCCTGATGGTTCTGCAACAGGCAGTCCGTCTCAGCAACAAACCCACCATCCGCTTTGCTGCACTGGTGCATGATCTTGGCAAGGGAACAACGCCCAAGGATGAGTGGCCAAAACATCATGGGCATGAACACCGAGGAGAAAAACTTGTTCAGGGATTTTGCAAACGACTCAAGGTGCCAAATGAGTTCCGCGAGCTAGCACTGGCTGTCACCAAATACCATGGCCACTACCACCGCGCTGAAGAGATGCGCGCCGACACCATTGTCAAAATGCTCGAAGGGCTGGATGCATTCCGCCGCCCGGAGCGATTTGAGGATTTCCTGATTACATGTGAGGCAGATCAGCGTGGCAGAACCGGTTTTGA
>NZ_CEYDPX010000024.1:0-24206 GCF_982804495.1 Candidatus Thiopontia autotrophica
AATCGTGCCTACGTTTACGTGCGGTTTGGTTCTTTCAAACTTTTCCTTGGACATCTTCTCAACTCCCAACTATCAATATAAAAAAACAACTAAAAAAACAAAAAAATGGAGCTCATAACCGGATTTGAACCGGTGACCTCTTCCTTACCAAGGAAGTGCTCTACCGACTGAGCTATATGAGCCTATATATTGCTCAACATTCAAGGCCATTCAACCCCAAAAAACTGGAGCGGGTGATGGGAATCGAACCCACATAATCAGCTTGGAAGGCTGAAGTTCTACCATTGAACTACACCCGCTGAACAACCTTATTTCATGGACTCAATCGTCCAACACTACCTATCTTCACTAAAATTGGTGGAGGGGGGTGGATTCGAACCACCGAAGGCGGAGCCAGCAGATTTACAGTCTGCCCCCTTTGGCCACTCGGGAACCCCTCCGAAAAACAGGAGGCGATATTTTGATGATCTACCTCTCTGCTGTCAACCGATAATCACTAAATTACTGCAAAAAAACGATTTATTTCCGACTCTGCTCAAGAATCATCTGCTTCTGCAGATGATCTAATCTCAAAATCATGGGTAATTTCTACTGAACTCCTCAACATATGTGAAACCGAACAGTATTTTTCGGCTGACATATCAACTGCCCGCTGCACCTTGCTCTCATCTAGGCCATCTCCAACAATAACGTAATGGAGATGCATTTTTTCAAATACCTTTGGAATATCCTCAACACGCTCCCCCTCAATCTCAATCCAACACTTCTCAAGTGGCTGGCGTGCTCGATTCAGGATAAAGACCACATCCATTGCTGTACAGCCACCAGCAGCCAACAAGACCATCTCCATTGGGCGCATACCTGTATTTCTGCCGCCAACTTCCGGAGCACCGTCAATCACAACTGAATGACCACTCCCAGTCTCTCCCACAAACTGCATACCGCCGGTCCATTTCACTGATGATCTCATTTTCATACCAGAACCCTCTTTCTTAAATTAATAAAACAGCTCATTTAACTGCTCCCCAGGATCTTCTGCCCGCATAAATGCCTCCCCTACCAAAAAGGCATTAACCTGATGGTTGCGCATGAGCTGCACATCCTCTTTTTGGTGAATTCCACTCTCCGTAACCACTATTGTCCGTTGCGGAATCTGATCCAACAGCCCCAACGTGGTTTGAAGTGAGGTTTCAAAAGTTCGGAGATTACGATTATTTATCCCCATCAACGGCAGTTTTAGAGGAAGCGCACGCTTCAGTTCGACCTGATCATGCACCTCAACCAGAACATCCATGCCTAACTCATGTGCCAATCCTGACAGATCAGCCATCTGTCCATCCTCAAGTACTGCAACAATCAACAAGATACAGTCTGCACCTATAGCCCTGGCCTCATAGACCTGATAGGGATCAATAATGAAATCCTTACGGATCACCGGAAGACTACAGGCTTCACGTGCCTCAATAAGGTAATCCTCATGACCCTGAAAAAAATCACGATCAGTCAGAATAGATATACATGCCGCCCCGCCCCTCTCATAACTCTTTGCGATTTCTGATGGAATAAAGTTTTCACGTAGCAACCCCTTACTTGGAGATGCTTTCTTGATCTCGGCGATAACTGCTGGATTACCGACAGCAATCTTGCGACGCATGGATTCGACAAACCCACGTACACCAGATGCATCAGCTGCACGCAAAATTAGCTCTTCTGTCCCGATCTTTCTTGAACGTGACGCTATCTCCTCGTTTTTGCGGCAAATTATCTTTTTAAGGATATCTGGAGCATCACTCATGACTGAACCATACTACTGCTGTTGAGAGCAGCTAACCAACCCGTCTAGCTTGGCCCTTGCCTCCCCACTGGCAATCACCTGCTGCGCCTGTTTAACCCCATCCTCCAGTGAACCAGCCAGCCCGGCAACATATATAGCGGCCCCGGCATTAAGTGCAACAATATCACTGGCAGCGCCACTCTCGCCATCCAGTACACTCTGTACAACAGCAAGGCTCTCGCTAGCGTTCTTCACTGAAAGCGACTCAAGCGGTGAGCTATCCATATCAAATTGATCCGGTGTAATAGTATAAGTACTAACCTCACCATCCTTTAGCTCTGCCACCTCTGTTGCCCCGTTAATAGTAATCTCATCCAATCCATCACTACCATGAACCACCATAACATGGCGACTTCCAAGCTGCTTCAGCACCTGGGCTAATGGCTCCACCCATGCTGCATCAAAGACACCAATAACCTGATTTGGAGCCCCTGCCGGATTGGTAAGCGGGCCCAGAAGATTAAATACGGTACGTACAGCCATCTCCTTGCGCGGACCAATTGCATGCTTCATCGCACTGTGATGCATAGGCGCAAACATAAAGCCAACTCCAATCTCATTAATACAGTTTGCTACCTGGTCAGGAGAGAGATCAAGCCTGACCCCTGCCTCCTCCAGCAGATCTGCACTACCTGAACTACTGGAGATAGAACGATTTCCATGTTTGGCAACCTGGCCACCTGCCGCTGCAATTACAAATGTAGAGGCTGTTGAGATATTGAATGTTTTTGCGCCATCCCCTCCAGTTCCTGCAGTATCAACCATATAATCTCCAGAGACTGCTACTGGCGTTGCCAGTTCACGCATAACCGAGGCTGCGGCACTGATCTCATCAACCGTCTCCCCCTTCATTCGTAGACCAACCAGGAAACCTCCAATCTGTGCCTGAGTTGCCTCACCAGTCATGATTGCCTGCATCACCGACTGCATCTCCTCACGACTGAGGTTTCTACCATCGATTACTGCCTGAATAGCTGCCTGAATCTCCATCTTCTTCGTTACCCTTTATTTATAATTTTGAATTCATATCTACCGATCTAAAAAATTCTTCAATAGAGCATGCCCCTCTGCGGTCAAAATTGACTCGGGGTGAAACTGGACACCCTCAATATCCAGCTCCCTATGACGAACCCCCATAATTTCATCCATCGAACCATCACTATTCTCTGTCCATGCCGTAACCTCAAACAGATCGGGCAGACTATCCTTGTCAATCACCAACGAGTGGTAACGAGTTGCCTCCATAGGGTTGGAAAGACCCTTGAATACACCACTATCATTATGGTGAATCATCGAGGTCTTGCCATGCATGATTTCACCAGCATGAACAATCTTCCCTCCGAATGCCTGACCAATGGTTTGGTGCCCAAGACATACTCCAAGAATAGGGAGCTCTCCAGACATCATATTTACTACATCAAGCGAAATCCCCGCCTCATTCGGCGTGCATGGGCCGGGAGAGAGCACAATCTTTTCAGGTGCCAGCTCCCGTATCTGATCAAGTGTAATCTGATCATTTCGGTGTACCTCAACCTCTGCCCCAAGTTCACCAAAATATTGAACCAGGTTATAGGTAAAGGAGTCATAATTGTCGATCATCAAAAGCATCGACAAATCTTATCAAACCCTAATAGCTGCCGCTAAACAATCTACCTTTTTCTCAAGAACTTGCTTAATATCCTGTCCAGCTGATTTGCAAATGCCTGTCTGTCATTCTGGTTTAGAGCAGATGGGCCACCAGTATCGATGCCGCTGGACCTCAAAGTATCCATGAAATCCCTCATCCCCAGTCGTGCCTTTATATTACTGGCGGTATAAAGCTCGCCTCGAGGACTTAGTGCCTCTCCCCCCTTCTCAATCACATCAGCGGCCAGAGGGATATCAGCGGTAACAACAAGATCACCCTCACTCATTCTCTTGACGATCTCGTTATCAGCCACATCAAACCCGGAGGCGACTCGAAGAAAACTGATATATAACGACCTCGGTATGCGTATTGACTGATTTGCCACCAATGTCATCTCCAATTTTGTACGTTCCGCTGCCCGAAAAAGGATATCCTTGATAACCACAGGACAAGCATCTGCATCCACCCATATCTTCATCAGGCCAGTTTACACCATGACCAGCACCAAATTCTCAGCACTACCTATCTCCAAATCCATACTACACAACCTTGAAGGGATCGGTCTAAAACAGATGACCCCTATACAGTCCCAAGCCTTGCCCCATATCCTGAAAAATCGTGATGTCATTGCTCAGGCAAAAACAGGCAGTGGCAAGACAGCAGCTTTTGGTATCGGCCTGTTAAACAGGCTAAATAGAAAAAACTTCAGAGTCCAATCCATAGTCATCTGCCCAACACGAGAATTGGCAGATCAGGTGGCCAAGGAGCTGCGTCGCCTGGCCCGCTTAACTGATAATGTAAAAATCTTGACCCTCTCTGGCGGGGTCCCATTTGGGCCGCAACAGGGGTCTCTTCGTCATGGTGCCCATGTTGTGGTTGGTACACCTGGACGCATACTCAAACATATCGCTAAAAACTCACTCACCCTGGATACACTCGAGACTCTGGTGCTTGACGAGGCTGACCGCATGCTGGACATGGGCTTTATTGAAGAGATCAGCAAAATCATCTCTCATACCCCAGAAAGGCGTCAGACCCTGCTCTTCTCGGCAACCTATCCAGAGGAGATCATGGAGCTAAGCAATACCATACAAAAAAGTGCCATCCATATTCATACCACTTCCAGCGAGAAGGCCAACCCAATCACTGAATACTTCTATGAGGTCTCTCCAGACAACAAGGGCTCCGCACTGATTCAACTGCTATCCCACCATAAGCCAGATAGCGCCATCATTTTCAGCAACACAAAAATTAAAACAGAGACTATTGCCAACACACTCCGTAACAAGGGGATAGCAGCTATGGCCCTTCATGGAGATCTGGAACAGTATCAACGTACAGATGTACTGGTACAGTTCTCAAACCACAGCTGCTCTGTACTAATTGCAACTGATGTAGCTGCAAGAGGGCTGGATATCAAAGAGCTGGGGATGGTTGTGAACTACGATCTGCCCCATGATGAAGAGACCTATATCCACCGTATTGGAAGAACCGGCCGTGCTGGTAGCGAAGGAGTGGCCACCACACTCTTCACTCCGAGTGAGGCCATGAAAGCTGATACCTATAACAATACAAATCGTCTTTTTGAAAACATCAAAACATCATCCGGTACTGACGTCACTAGCCTGACATCAAAAAATCTAACCCTAATGGTTAATGGAGGCAAAAAAGAGAAAATACGACCAGGTGATCTTCTTGGAGCCCTGACAGGTGAAGCCGGAATTGCTGGATCATCGGTAGGAAAAATTGACATTCACGACCACCAGAGTTACGTTGCCATTGCACGTGACTCAATCGATAAAGCCTGTTCACGCCTAAAAAATGGCAAGATAAAGGGGCGTAAATTTTCTGTCAGGATATTGCCCCAAGCCTGATATCCAGAATATTCCTGACCATCCTCAATAAAACTGTGCGACCATACGCATACCTAAATTACAGCAAGGTTTTCTTATGCCAAACAAATGTGGATTACTGCTCGTAGCAGTATTGATGACATCTTCAGCGATTGCTGATGACACACGCAATAGTGCATTTGGTACTCAGGACCAATGGCAATCTCAAGTTGCTGATGATACATATGCTGACGAAACACAAGGCCCGTCAAAAGAGGAAATTATAGAATTTCTAGGCAAGAAATTGGTGCGCTCAATAGAGAAGACATCGTTGCTGGAACAGGAGATCCGCTGTGTTCAGCGTGCAAATAACGATGATGATTCGTTATCAAGATGTTACGAAATTGCGCGCCAAAAAAGGCAGTACTACAAACAGAAACACGGGCTCAATAAGCCACGTCAAAGACGAAATCGCCAGGGGACCGGGGTAATGCCGAACTTTGACGGCATGAGAATGGGAATGATGCCTACACCATGGTAGGAATAGCAGACAACAATTAACTCATTCTGTTTGGCCTGCTCCGAGAACCTCTTTTGGATGCAGATGTTTGGCCTCTTCCTCTCCCTCTATTAGCCCGTTTTCCTGGGTGCTTGCGCCCCGCTTTTCCTCCTCCCCGGCCACTCTTGACAGGCTCCGCCTTTATTGATGGATCTACTTCATAACCTGGAATAACCTTTTTAGATATCTCCCGTTTCAGCAGTCGCTCAATATCTCTCAATAACCCATGCTCATCCACACAAACCAGGGATGCCGCCTCACCCTCATTTCCAGCGCGCCCAGTTCGGCCAATACGGTGAACATAATCTTCCGGCACATTTGGTAGCTCAAAATTCACCACATGGGGCAGCTGGTCAATATCCAATCCACGGGCGGCAATATCTGTTGCCACCAGTACTCTGACATCCCCTCGTTTAAAGCCTGCCAGAGCCCTGGTACGAGCCCCCTGACTTTTATTGCCATGAATTGCGGACGCGGTCAGACCATCCTTTTCCAACTGCTTTGCCAACCTGTTGGCACCATGTTTGGTTCTGGTGAATACCAGCACCTGACGCCAATTCTTGGAGCCAATCATATGTGATAAAAGTTCACGTTTACGTTTTTTGTCAACCGGATAGATAACCTGATCAACTGTCTCAGCTGTGGTATTTTGACGTGCAACCTCAATCAGCTCAGGATTGTTTAGCAGATCATTTGCCAACTGTTTAATCTTGTTTGAGTAGGTGGCCGAGAACAGTAGATTCTGACGTTCACGAGGCATCAGTTTCAGCACTCTACGAATATCATGGATAAAACCCATATCCAGCATACGGTCAGCCTCGTCCAACACCAGGATCTCTACATGAGAAAGGTCCACAGTTTTCTGTTGGGCATGATCAAGCAGACGCCCCGGTGTAGCAACCAGAACATCTACCCCATGACGTAATTTTTGGATCTGTGGATTGATTTTTACTCCGCCAAAAATCACTGTGGAGCGCAGTGGCAAATGTCTTCCATAAGTCTCTATGCTCTCACCAACCTGAGCAGCCAGCTCTCTGGTGGGGGTCAACACCAGGGCACGTACGGGTCTTCTCCCTTTTCCCTGCGCATGTTTAAGCAGCAGCTCGAGCAGAGGCAGAGTAAAACCTGCTGTCTTACCAGTACCAGTCTGGGCACCAGCAAGAACATCCTTGCCTTGTAGTATTACCGGGATGGCCTGAAACTGAATTGGCGTTGGTTCACTATAGCCCTGTTCTGTTACAGCACGCATGATTTCGGCCGACAGGCCGAGAGATTCAAAAGACATGTTTTAAGGTTTTCCTTGGGAAATTACACTATTGGTAATTACAGGTATTAGATTACCATCCAGACCATCATTAAAATGAATGCAATGGCAATGTAGATCAACACTCTCTATTCTACTATCTGGTTAATCACGAGTTTTATTGTATCGGTTTGACTGGTTGTGGTTTCAACTGTACCGACCAGGTCTCCTGACCCACCAGTTGCAACCCCGCTTTTTGAGACTTTTGCCCCAACCACAATCTGGTCTGCGGATGACAGGTTATTGCTAGCTATCATGGCCATAGTGTCATCAAGCTGAATAGTTGTTGGGAGTGATGCAACTGTCAGACGCTGAGCCGCCAAGGGTGGCCCCTTTTTGCCCTGTGCCTTTGCATAAATAAAGACTACATCCTCTGCACTAACCATCTCCTGTAGAGACTGGTCAAGAGCGACTGCAACAGTCAAGACCGTACCTGCAGGCACTGCTACCAGTTTCAGCAGCGCTGTTTTCTCACGCCCCAACTGCTCCTGAGCCTCATACGCTGCCTCATTGATCATGTTTACAATTTCCGGATCATCGGTAGGTGCGGTATTGGCCAGGCGCTCCCAAAAACCTAATGCCTTCTCATATTTACCAAGATCGAAATATGCGTGGCCAGAGATCCAGAGCGCATCTCTGTTGGTTGGATCAATATCCAGAGCTCTAGTAAGCTGGTCGACAGGTTTCCCCATCCAGGAACCACCATTACGTGTTGCCAGAGCCTCGCCATACTCCATAAACAGCTGAGAGTCGACACTCTCACCCATCTTCTCTATTGCCCTCTCGTACACATTTACAATCTCCGAGTTGCGCCCCAGAACTTCGTACGATTTTGCCAACATCATCCAGCCCTCCGAGTTATCCGGATTCTGCTCCAGTTTTTTCTCCAACTGGGCAACTACATCCTCAAAGTTTTTTGTACTTTGCTGCTGTTGTGCTGATGCGGATGCCACTTTTACATTAATAGCCTCTGGGGCACCAATCTTCCCATAGATACCAAAAGCGATCAGGGGCACCAGCACTATGGCAATTAGTGCGCCGACACGCCCAGCAGAGCTGTTCTGCTCCACCTTGTGCTCTTCCCCTTCAAGATCTGCCAATAACTCTCTTTTCAGATCAGCCTCTGCCTGCTCAAACTGTTCACTACTGATCTCACCACTCTCACGATCATCCTTTAGCTCCTCCAGACGCTGTTGGAAGATGGTTAAATTTGTCTCTCGTCGTGCTACTCCAACAGTTTTTCCTCTACCAAGCAGTGGAGGCAACAAGAAAAACAGGGCGATGGCAACCATTACAATGGAGCCTGACCAAAACATTACTTCACTACTCATCATTTCAACACCTCATCCAGCTGTTTCTGCTCGTCTGCACTTAAACTTGTCTCTTCTGCCACCTCTTCCGTAGCCACTTTACGTTGTCTGCGAACCTGCAACACCAACATAACTCCACCAATCGGGACCAACAACAGTGGCAATCCCCATAATAGCCAGGTTCGTGAGTCAACTGCTGGACGATATAGCACAAAGTCACCATAACGAACCACAAACCACTCTCTGATCTCTGTGTCTGTCTTGCCTTGCTGTATCATCTCGTAAACCTTGGTTCGATGATCTCTGGCAAGATCTGCATTGGAGCCTGCAATATTTGTATTTTGACACTTCACACAACGAATCTCTTCAATCAAAGCTTTGTAGCGATCCTCTTCAGCCTGAGTATTAAACGAAAAACTATCAATTGGTGCTGCGTTTGTGGCTGTAGAAATAAGCAGCAGTGAGGCTGCCAAGACGGTCTTAACCATACTCCATAAATTCATTTTCATAATTCTCCTCCTGGATTATCCCTTTGGCAAACACCTGCCATCCGCTGCTCTCATCTTGCGAATTATGGCCATTATATTACCCACATTATTTTTGACCTCTTGAGAGTTTTCCGGATTTGGATACTCGAGGTCATTGAGTGGCCCCGTAATACGTTCACAAATTCTCCCTTCCACATCAATTAGATAGGTCTCAGGTGCGCCAGTCACCGCCCACTCAAGACCAGCAATATTATCCCCATCATCTCCTGTCTTGTCGTATGGATTACCCAAAACGTCAAGCCAGCGTATTGCAGCAGCTCTGCTGCCACCAGACTCTTCTCTGTCTTTCCAGTTAATACTGTAGATAGGAACATCCTCGGTAGCTGCCAGACGCATCAGCACATCATGCTCTGCACGACATGCTGGGCACCAGGTCGCCCATACATTGAGAAGAGTTACCTGACCATTCAGGTCTGCTCGAGAAAAACGCTCCCCAGGAACGAGCAGGTCAGGCAGATCAAACTCTGGCGACAACTTGCCTATCATTGGGGAATCATCACTCTCGTGGCGTGGATTCAAGTAGAGCCCCACATAAAGGAGCACAAACAGAAGAACAATAATAGTGACGGGAAGTATTGCCCGTGAACGTGAAGCCATCTCTAATTTCCTTAATATGACTGATCTTGAAACGAGGCAGTACCGGAAAGCTCTTCCGCTTTTCTGCGTCTGGCCCTGCGCACTGCCGCATGAACCTGCTCTGGTGCCGTGCCTCCCCGATGGTTACGAGCAGCAACCGACCCTTCCAGAGTTAACACCTCAAATACATCTTCCTTGATGACATCAGAAAACTGCTGAAGTTCCGCCAATGTCATCTCTGCCAGATCTTTTCCTTGTTCGATACCATACCGAACCGCCTTGCCCACAATCTCGTGAGAATCGCGGAATGGAACACCCGCACGTACCACATAATCTGCCAGGTCTGTTGCTGTAGAAAAGCCCCGACCTGCTGCGTTGCGAGTATTCTCTATATTAACAACCACTGTAGGCATCATGTCTGCGTAGACCTTAAGTGATCCCTTTAGAGTATCCACCGTATCAAACAGCGGCTCCTTGTCTTCCTGGTTATCCTTGTTATATGCCAGTGGCTGCCCCTTCATCAGGGTAAGCAGTCCGATCATATGACCATAAACCCGCCCGGTCTTGCCTCTTACCAACTCAGGAACATCAGGATTTTTCTTCTGCGGCATTATTGATGAGCCGGTACAGAAACTATCTGGCAATTCGATGAAGCTGAATAGGTCAGAGGTCCAGAGCACCAACTCCTCAGAAAAGCGTGATAGATGCATCATCAGCAGTGATGCAGCGGCGGTGAATTCAATAGAGAAATCACGATCACTTACCGCATCCAGCGAGTTTTCGGCAGGGGCATCAAAACCAAGCAATTTGGCCGTCATAAAACGATCTATCGGATAGGTTGTCCCTGCCAGGGCCGCAGCACCAAGAGGCATGACATTCACTCGTTTGCGACAATCAGTCAGTCTGCCATGATCACGGACCAGCATCTCGTGCCATGCCATCATGTGATGACCAAAGGTGATTGGCTGTGCCGTCTGCAGATGGGTAAAGCCGGGCATTATAGTCTCCGCCTCACGCTCAGCCAGTATCAGTAACCCCTCTTGCAGGCGGTCTATCTCTGCCAGAATGGCATCAATCTCATCTCGTAGCCAAAGACGAATATCTGTTGCAACCTGATCATTACGAGAACGTCCTGTATGCAGTTTTTTACCGACATCGCCAATCTTCTGGACCAATTTGGACTCGATATTCATATGCACATCTTCCAGAGCAATTGACCATTTGAAAGAGCCACTTCTAATCTCTTCAAGAATCTCTTCCAGACCCTCAATAATCTGATCACGCTCTTCAGCGGCAATAACATCTACCTCAGCCAACATCCTGGCATGTGCAATTGATCCACGGATATCATAATCCGCCATACGCTGATCAAAGGTTACAGAAGCTGTAAATGCCTCAACAAAGAGATCTGTCGGCTCGGTAAAACGTCCTGTCCAGGGCTTTTCGGTTGTTTCTGGTTGTTCCATATCTTAATTACTACTCTAATTTCTTTAGGGCAAAAGCCGTTTCATGGCATCCGTTGCTCTTACCAGAGATTCATCTATATAGGCACTGACAAAATCGCGCACCCCCAGACCAATCATCCTCTTCTGAACCTCTTTTCCCTTTCCATCAAGAAAGAGTAGGGTTGGTGTCACCCAGACCCCATAATCCTGACTCAGATCAGTTGGCGCTACAGACTCCCCAGAGAAACCAATGATATCGTCAAAACTGTCCAGATGAATCTTTCGTATCAGAACCTTGTCGTCATAATCCCGATTACGCAATAGCGGAACCAGATAATCTGACTCCATCACCATACAGTAAGGACACTCTTCCGCTGACACCATAAGCAGAAGCGGTACCTCTCGTTGTGTTGCAAGCTGGCCATCCCTCTGCAGGTTGGCGCTTACAATCACATGCTCCACAGCTTCCGGTGTGCCTGCTACAGCAACACTGCTCAATGAGCTCAGTATAAGTACGGATATGATGACTGTTCTGAATAAATCACCAAAAAACTGCTTGTCCATCTGTAGAGACATCGCCTCCTCTTTCCTCTGTTACTATCGTTACGGAAGCTATGATTTAAGTCACTTCGTGACTCAATCAGAGTCTCCTTACAAATTATCCTATGGGGGAAGGGTTATATTTCAGTACATTATAGTAGCACCTGTACAGACCTTCTCCAAAACCCCATCCCATTGGGCTTTTTCAGAGATTCCTTACCGCAGGCAATATTGATTACCCGCAGTGGTATACTCTCACGAATTCAAAAACTGAGTCATTGTACCCCCCACACTTCGGTAACCCAAAGAAAAACATAAATAAAGAGAGATTCATCAATGTCATCCAAGCTTCGAATTGCAACCAGAAAGAGTCCACTAGCACTGTGGCAGGCTGAATATGTAAAAAGTCGTCTACTTGAAATCCATCATGATCTTGAGGTTGAGCTTGTAACCATGAGCACAAAAGGGGATAAAATTCTGGACACTCCACTAGCAAAAATCGGAGGCAAGGGGTTGTTTGTAAAGGAGTTGGAGGCACGAATGCTTGAAGGTGACTGTGATATTGCGGTTCACTCAATGAAAGATGTTCCGATGGAGTTCCCTGAAGGACTGTTTCTTCCAGTCATATGTGAACGTGAGGTTCCGCTGGATGCATTTGTCTCCAACCAATATGAGAGTTTTGAAGATCTTCCTCATGGTGCCAGGGTTGGAACATCCAGCCTGCGTCGCAAGTGTCAACTGCTTGACCTAAGACCTGATCTTGAGATTCTTGATCTACGTGGCAATGTAAACACTCGTCTGAGAAAACTTGATGAGGGAGAATTTGATGCCATTATACTAGCCTCTGCCGGGCTGATTCGTCTGGAGATGGCAGAGAGAATCCGTAGCAGAATCCAGCCTGAGGTAATTCTTCCGGCAGTTGGTCAAGGGGCAGTTGGGATCGAATGCCGAACCGGGGATCAGCGTGTGCTTGATATTATTGAACCTCTTAATGATCATGAAACATCCATTCGAGTCCGTGCAGAACGTGCTCTCAACCACCGTCTGGAAGGTGGATGCCAGGTCCCTATTGGTAGCTACTCAATTTTGGAGGGGAGCGAGATCTATCTGCGTGGTCTCGTAGGAGCTGTGGATGGCTCCGAGATTATTCGTAAAGAGATTCGTGGTTCACAGGATGATGCCGAGTCTCTCGGTGTCGAGGTTGCGGAACAGTTGCTGGCAAATGGGGCCAAAGAGATCCTTCAAGAGCTATACGACAGTGCCGAATGAGTTACGACTGAATGGCAAGGGCATTCTGGTTACCCGCCCAGCCCACCAGGCGCAGCAACTGATCAAGCAGATTGAGTCTCACGGAGGTGTTGTATTCCCCTTTCCGGTTATGGAAATTATCCAGCCACGGGATATCACACCAGCACTAACACTGTTCCATCATCTTGACCGTTTTGACATAGCTATTTTCATCAGTGCCAATGCTGCACGTATTGGGGTGGAGATGATGCAGCAAGAGGGGGATATCCCAAAAACCATTCAGTTTGCTGCAGTTGGATTGGCAACTGCCCGTGCTCTGGAGATGGCTGGATATTCCGCTGATATTCTTCCAGAGAACAGTTTTGATAGCGAAGGATTACTGGCAACCCCACAGCTACAGGATATCAACGGTAAAAACATACTGATTATTCGAGGCGAAGGGGGGAGAGAGCTTCTTGCAAAAACGCTTCGTGATCGTGGCGGAGCTGTTACCTATGCAGAGATCTATCGCAGAACTATCCCCCAGACAGATCCGTCACCAATCATTGAAGCCTGGAAACATAACAGTATTCATGCGGCAGTTATAACCAGTAACCAGGGGCTGACCAATCTGATGCAGATGGTAGGTAAAGCTGGTGAACAATTCTTGTTACAAACCCCTCTGGTAGTAATAAGTGAACGTACCAGAGAGGTTGCCAGAGAGAGTGGTTTCAGTGGCAAATTGATGCTGGCAACACCACCCAGCGATGATGCAATCCTTGATACACTCAGCAGATGGGCGCAAAAGAACAGCGACAGCTAAAAAGGCACAATCTGGCATGAGCAGAAGGCGAGAAGACATTATCGATGCGGAGGTTCTATCTGAACATAGCAACTCCCCTTTTTTGAATACACAGAACCTTACGATAATTGGGGGGGCAATACTTGCACTAACCGTTCTGGCTGGAATCGTCTGGCTTCTTACCCAATCCATGCAGCAAGAGAACCAGACTGCATCAGAGAGTGCGGCCAAAAACAGCCTGGAGATAGCGGCAATAGAGAGACGCATTACAACAACTGTTCAAGATATTGAGAAGAGAGCACAGAACAGGGAGGATGCAAATATAGCGTACCAATCCAGCCAACAGAAAAAACTTTCAGCCCTTGGCAACAGCTTTAACAAAAAACTGGAGCAGCAAAGCACTCTGCTGCAGAGATCTATCGACTCGAACATAAGAGAGACCCAGCAACTCAACCAGAGCATTGCCACTCTGGCAAGGCGCATTGAACAGAGAGAAGATAATCTCCATCTCTCTGCAGCGCTACGTCTACTCCAGATTGCTGAAGAGCAATTAATGATCGTCAACAATCTAGAGACAACAAAACAGGCTCTGACCCAGGCAAACAGACAGCTTGGTGAGAGTGGTGACCCCACACTGCTCCCAATTCAAGGGATGATCAGAGAGGAGATCAGGCTGGTGAACCAGGTCAGTCTGCCTGACATCTATGCGGCCACAACAAAACTGACTACACTAATTAACAGCATTGACACCATTCCATTCCCATCTACCAACAAATTCGGCGGGGAGCCTAACCCTGAAAATACCGTAGCACAGAATCCTGCTGATGAATCATCAATATGGGATTGGGAAAATATCCTGCACAAGATATGGCAGGATCTGCTCACTCTGGTGCGTGTAGAGAAGAGAGAGCAGGAGTTACCGGCAATAACCTCACTGGCCGGGCAACAGAGCAGCAGGCAAATTCTTCAGCTTCGTCTGGAACAGGCACAGAGCGCCCTGTTATTAAGAGACGGTGAACTCTTTCGGGATCGCATCAACAGTGCCGAGGAGTGGGTAAAGATTTTTGATCAGAAGAGCACGGTGACAACAGCCATGCAGCAGCAACTTGCTGAGCTAAAATCCATCCAGCTCTCCCCTGTTCTGCCGTTAATAGGGCAGGCACATAAAAAACTAAAAGAGATTCTGAAAGAATCTCCCAACGAGCTGGCGGAAGAGCTGATCGAATGAGGCGCATCCTGATCCTCACCCTGCTGCTGGTTACAACAAGCATTGTTGCCCTGCAATTAAGAGGGCACAGTGGTCACATCATGCTGGAAATAGGTGAATGGACCATTGAGACCAGTGTCAGTTTTGCCATCACTGCCACTTTTGTAACATTTTCACTGCTGTTGCTGCTTGTTCGTATCCTGTTGCGTTTCATCCATGCTCCACGGGATATTGGCATATGGCGTAATCGACAAAAAACCAGACGAGCTCAAGCAGACCTGAATAGAGGGATGATCACCCTGGCTGAAGGCAACTGGAAGAAGGCTGAGAAACTGCTTGGGCAGTCTGCTGCAAATAGTGATAACCCACTGATGCACTATCTGGGTGCTGCCAATGCTGCACAACACCAACACTCTGATGAACGTAGAGACCACTATCTGAAACTTGCCCATCAAGCGGCTCCAAATGCCGATTTTGTTATTCGACTAACCCAAGCCGAACAACAGGTTGCCCATCAACAATATGATGATGCACTAGATACACTTACCCATCTGAGAAAACAGAAACCGAACCATCCAAAACTGCTTCGACTGTTGGCGCAAACACTCACAGCACAAAAGCAGTGGTCTCAACTGCTTGGACTGACTCCAGTTTTACGTAAAAGAAAAAGCATGGGCAGTGATGAACTGGCACAACTGGAACATCACGGACAGATTCAACTTTTAACAGAGAGCGCAAAATCCGGGAATGATGATGCACTGCAACAGCAGTGGAAGCAGTTCTCACGCGGCGACCATAAAAACCCAAAACTTATCTATCACTATGCAAACTTGCTAAACAGACAAGGTGATGGCAGCTTAAGTGAGAAGTTGCTGTACAAGGAGATTAAACGGCAATGGTCCGATGATCTAGTCTCTCTCTATGGAGTAATACAATCAGATTCTACAGACCAGCAGATTCAAAATGCCGAAAAGTGGCTAAAACACCACGCCGACAGTGCAGCACTTCATCTTGTTCTGGGAAGACTCTATCTAAAAAATGAGATATGGGGACAAGCTGAACAACACCTGAAGAAGAGCATTGAAATTTCCCCAAGTCATGATGCCTATCAGGAGATGGGGATCATCAGAAAAACAAATGGTGACCCTGCTGGCGCCCTGGAATATTACGAAAAATCCTCTACCTTCCTGCCTCCCCAGCCACTTCAAACGAGTCAAAGTAGAGATGATCTGCTGTTAACCCAAGAGCACTAAAGGCACTTTTTCCAGCATCTATCATCACCGGTGGGCCAGCCATATAGATATCTACTGCGGAGAGATCAGAGTGGTCCTCCACAACAGCCTCATGCACGTAACCTCTGCGTCCACTCCATGACTCGTCCGCGGCAGAGAGCACGGGAATGTAACTGATGTTCTCATGACTATCTGCCCACTCTCTGGCAAGACTATCCAGGTAGAGATCATCATGACCTCTGGCTCCCCAGTAGATCTTGATGTGGTTATCCATCCCCATTTCAATGGCGTGCTCCACCATACCCTTGATAGGCGCAAATCCTGTACCGCCAGCAACCAAGATCAGATCATTAGCTGAGTCCTCACGCAAGAAGAAGGTGCCCAGAGGTCCCTCAACACGGAGAATGTCCTTCTCCTTCATCTCATTGAAGACATGGGGAGTAAAGAGACCCCCATCAACCCTGCGCAGATGTAGCTCGATCTCCGAGTTGTTGTGTGGGGCATTGGCGATCGAAAATGCGCGGCGACGATTGCCTTCCAGAATAACCTCAATATATTGCCCAGCGAGAAATTGCAGACTCTCATCCTCTGGCTGCTTCAGACAGAGACGAATCACATCCTCAGCCAGATGCTCAATCTTTGAGACCTTGACCGGCATGGTTCTAACCTCAATCTCCTCCACCGCCACCAGCTCATGCACCTCAACCACCAGATCACTCTTTGCCTCTGCCTTACAACAGATTACAACATCGTTGGCCAGCTCATCTTCTGTCAGAGATTGTGCGTTGTACTCATCCTGATACTCGTACTCACCAGAAACCACCTTTGCCTTACAGGCTCCGCAAAAACCGTTCTGGCAGCCGAATGGAAACCCAATCCCATGCGCCAGCGCTCCATCAAGAATAGTTTCACCATCAGATAACTCGAACTCTTTGCCGCTTGGTTGTAGCTGGACACGATTAGACATTTATTTTTTCCTGTACTTTATTGTGAATAATAAAGTTGAGTATTTTGCTGTGTTATTAGCTCTAAATCAACTGAAATTCAGGAATCAATTCCGAGCTCATCCCAGAGATCATCAACCCGCTGTTTGACTGCAGCATCCATGGTTATTGCGCTACCCCACTCACGCACAGTCTCACCTTCCCATTTGTTGGTTGCATCCATTCCCATCTTGGACCCCAGGCCCGATACCGGTGAGGCAAAATCAAGATAATCAATCGGGGTGTTTTCAATCAGCGTGGTATCCCGTGCCGGATCCATTCTGGTTGTCATAGCCCAGATTACATCCTGCCAATTTCTGATATCTATATCGTCATCTGTAACAATGATGAATTTGGTATACATAAACTGTCGAAGAAATGACCAGACCCCCATCATCACTCTCTTGGCATGTCCCGGATACTGCTTCTTCATACTCACTACAGCCATACGATAGGAGCACCCCTCGGGTGGAAGGTAAAAATCAACAATCTCAGGGAACTGCTTCTTTAAAATAGGGACAAACACCTCATTCAGTGCCAACCCAAGCACAGCAGGCTCATCAGGTGGGCGCCCCGTATAGGTTGAGTGGTATATAGGACTCTTTCGATGGGTGATACGCTCTACAGTAAATACCGGAAACTTTTCAACCTCGTTGTAGTAGCCAGTATGGTCACCAAATGGTCCCTCCTCTGCCACCTCATCAAGATCTATGGTTCCTTCCAGAACAATCTCGGCACTGGCCGGAACTTGAAGATCAGAGCCCTTGCACCTGACAACCTCTGTCTTCGAGCCGCGCAATAACCCGGCAAATGCATACTCTGACAGTGCGTCTGGCACAGGAGTCACTGCAGCAAGTATGGTAGCCGGATCTGCCCCAATCACCACAGCAACCGGAAATGGTTTCCCCGGATTCGCCTCCTTCCATTCACGAAAATCAATGGCACCTCCACGATGAGAGAGCCAACGCATAATCAGACGATTTTTACCAATCACCTGTTGACGGTAGATGCCCAGATTTTGTCGCTCTTTATTTGGACCACGGGTAACCACCAGCCCCCATGTCACCAGAGGTCCAGCATCACCAGGCCAGCAGGTTTGGACAGGCCACCTGGAGAGATCAACAGCCTCACCCTCCAACACCACCTCCTGACACACTGCAGTTGAACGCACCTTTGGTGACATATTCAGAACCTGCCGAAAAATTGGCAACTTCTCAACTGCATCCCTGAACCCTTTTGGAGGATCTGGCTCCTTGAGGTACGCCAGTATCTGGCCAACCTCTCTAAGGTGATCTGTAGAATCATAACCCATGCCCATGGCAACACGTTTTGGAGTACCGAACAGATTGGCTAGCACCGGAACATCAGACCCTTTTGGGTTCTCAAACAGCAGGGCCGGCCCTTCAGCCCTCAATACCCGATCTGCAATTTCAGTCATCTCAAGGTAAGGATCAACCTCTCGAGATACCCTCTTAAGCTCCCCCTGCTCCTCCAGTTGGCTGATAAAATCCCTGAGGTCTGAGCTACTCATCGGTATATAAAGCTCTCCTGATGGAGAATTGTTCCATCCTTGGTAACTACCTTGACTATCCACTCCCCACTCCATCCGGGGATCAGATTCTTGCTTGACCATACGCGCCAGCGGGGGCCATTAACTCTCCCCAGAGAGACTTTTGCCATCTCCCTGCCCTCATACTCCCAGAGATGATAAATATGTTTTCCAAACTGATTATGGAGATCGCTAAAGTAGAATATTCTGCGATTATCTGTCCCCAGCTGACATATTGAATCAACCGGCTCACGACTGTTTCTCTCTACACCACTGGTAAAACTTCCTCGAGATACTGCTACAGACTCTGTCCACTGTGGACAGACCAGCGCTACGGTCTCCTCCTCGACAACCGGTTCTGGCCTGGGCTCTGGTTCTGGTTCTGGTTTCACCTCAGGCTCCACCTCTTCAATAACAACCGGTGACTCATCCAACAGTGGTTCCGGTGCTGGTTCTGGTTCTGGTTCTGGTGCTGGTTCTGGCGCTGTAGCCACCACAACCTCCGGCTTTAGTGGCTCTACAACAGAGGCTATCTCTTCAGCCACCTTATTATCATCTTCACCACCCATCCAGATAACCAGCAGCAACAGCACCAACAACAACACAACCGACCACTGGATAAGGCTACTGTATTGCTCCCATATTCTCTTGACCATGCTCACTAACTCCCTGTTATTTCATTGAGTCTGCACTAGGGTGCAACTGCACTCAACAGTGCCCGCCTTGGTGACGGGTAACCCTCAATAGTCCTGGTTGGATCTTCCGGATCAAGAAAATCGGCCAACGACTCAAACTGCATCCATGAGGTTACCCTCTGTTCATCTGTCGTTGTTAACGATTGATTGAGACAACGCACCTGTGTAAATCCAACCCTCTCCAACCAGTGAATAAGCTCATCCACAGTAGGGATAAACCAGACATTCCTCATTTTGGCATATCTCTGCTCCGGAACCAAAATTTCTCCCCGTCCACCCTCTATCACCAGAGTCTCCAGAATCAGCTCGCCCCCCTGGCGAAGAGCACCACGAAGTTCATAAAGATGATCCATTGGTGAACGTCGATGGTACAACACTCCCATAGAGAAAACTGTGTCAAACCACTGCGTATTATTTGGAACGGACTCCATTCCAACAGGAATAAAGTGGACCTCGGGTGGAGCCGGAAGAAAACTGGTCAAGGCTCTGAACTGTAATAAAAACAGGATATTTGGGTCAATCCCGACTACAAAGTCTGCCCCCGCACCGGCCATTCTCAGAGCGTAGTAACCATTCCCACAACCAACATCCAGCACTTTTCTCCCCTCAAGTGGCTGTATCTCCTGCGCCAACCTCTCCCACTTCCAGTCAGAGTGCCACTCACTATCTATATGAACCCCAAACAGATCGAAAGGCCCCTTGCGCCAGGGGTGTAGCTCTCTCATCAACTCCTCTATATTATGTTGCTGGGTAGTATCACACTCATTCTTGGTACCGATCTGTACTCTGGCAGATCCAAGATCTACTGTCTCTGCCTTTATCACCGGCAGTCTATCCAATAGATCCAGCCAACGTGGCAGGTTGCCATTTCTCCCAGGCTCAAACAGCAGTGGCAGCTCTCTCTCCAGCTGCCCACTCCAGCGAGCCATCCCGTTCTCACGCAGAGCACCCAGAGAACTATCCAGCTGCAGAGGCAGATCACTCATCGAACTGCCAGCATAGAGACAAAGTTAAGTGCTTGAAAAAGCACCTCAACCCGAGAGAACCCGGCTCTCTCAAGACGGGCAAAATGGTGCTGCAGAGTTTCTGGTACCAGCACATCCTCCAGAGCAGTCCGCTTCTGACTTATCTCCAGCTCACTATATCCATTTGCTCTTTTGAAGGCGTGATGCAGTGACTCCATCCTCTTCTGCTGCTCCGAATCATCAAACCCGATCTTTTCTGACAGCATAAACCCGCCACCAGGAGAGATGCCATCTGCAACTCTTCGCAACATATCTTCCCGCTCGGCAACTGGAATAAACTGCAGAGTAAAGTTCATGGTTACAAACGAGGCATTCTCGATTTTTGTATCCCGAACATCCTCACAACGCAAATCTATAACAGAAGATCTATCCAAACCTGCTGTTGCCAGATTTTCACGACACTTTTTAATCATGGCACTTGAGCTATCAACGGCGATAATCCTGCACCTCTTCTCTTCTGCAGCCCCAACCATTGCCAGCGTGGATGCTCCAAGCGAAGAGCCCAGATCATAACCATAACTTCCCTGTTGCAGATACTGTTCCGCCAGCAGGCCAACCAGAGAGATGATCACTCCATAGCCGGGAACAGAGCGCTGAATCATATCCGGGAAGACATTCGCAACCGACTGATCAAAGCGGAATTCCTCTACAAGATCATGTTCAGTTGAGTAAATCTGGTCTCTCTGCATATTTAACTAATTCCACTATCCAATGGTTATACCAGAGTGACGAAGTAGTGCATCAATCTGTGGCTCTCGCCCTCTGAACTCCACAAACAGCTCCATGGGTTCTCTCGAGCCACCCTGCTCCAGAATTGAGGATAGGAAGTGCAGCCCTGTGTCACGATCAAAAATTCCATTCTCTTCAAAACTTGAGAATGCATCAGACGAGAGCACCTCTGCCCATTTATAGCTATAGTAACCAGCGGCATAACCCCCTGCGAATATGTGGGAGAAACTGTGGGGAAAGCGATTAAATGATGGTGGCGCCATAACAGAGACCTGATTTCTCACCTGCGACAATAGATCATATATAAATTCCCCCCCATCATTCTTCTGCCTGGGGTCAAACTGCAGATGCATCTTGAAATCAAACAGGGCAAACTCAAGCTGTCTCACCATTGACATGCCGGACTGAAAGTTTCTGGATGCAAGCAGCTGCTCAAATTTCTGTTTTGGCAACGGCTCGCCAGTTTTGTAATGGCCTGAAAATAGTGGCAGCGCCTCCTCTTGCCAACACCAGTTCTCCATAAACTGACTGGGCAACTCAACCGCATCCCAGGGCACTCCTCCAATTCCTGCCACACTGGGGAAATCGATCTGGGTCAACATATGGTGGAGGCCATGACCAAACTCATGGAACATGGTCAAAACCTCATCATGCGTAAGCAGCGCCGGAGCATCACCAATTGGAGGGGTAAAATTACAGGTAAGGTATGCCACTGGAGTCTGAATGCCATCCTCGGTTTTGCTACGGGTCATGCAATCATCCATCCATGCACCTCCACGCTTGTGCTGACGCGCATAGAGGTCAGTATAAAACTGCCCACGCAACTCGCCATCCTCTCCCACAACCTCAAAGAAACGGACAGATTCATCCCAGACATCGACCCCCTCTCTCTGACTGATTGTGATGCCATAGAGTCTGTGCACAACCTCAAACATCCCCTCCAACACTCGATCAATCGGAAACCACGGCTTCAGCTCCTCCTCAGAGAGGCTGTACTGCTGCTGCTTTAACTTTTCGGCATAGTAGGCCATATCCCATGACTGCAGATCTGTGATGCCATCCTCTTGCTCAGCAAAGAGTCTAAGCTCCTCCAGCTCACCACGTGCGGTCTCCAGAGAACGTCCCGCAAGATCCTCCAGAAATTCGACAACCTGATCCGGCTCATTTGCCATTTTGGTGGAGAGTGAATACTCGGCATAATTTGAGAAGCCCAACAACTCTGCCTTCTCGTGTCGCAATCTCAGAATCTCAGCCATGATCGGAGTGTTGTCAAATGATGAGTCATGGGGCCCCTGATCTGATGCGCGGGTAACATACGCCTCATACACATCTTCCCGCAGGGATCGATTATCCGCATAGGTCATAACCGAGATATACGATGGAAACTCCAGAGTAAGGAGCCATCCATCTTTCTCACGCTGCTCTGCAGTCTGCCTGGCCATTGCTCTGGCGGATTCAGGTAGCCCTGCGAGCTCTGCCTCATCAGAAATCAGCCTCTCCCATCCATTCGTCGCATCCAGTACATTCTCCCCAAATTTTGAGGTCAACTCCGAGAGTGACTGACTTATCTCCCGGTAACGCTCCTGCTTATCGGCAGACAGATCTATTCCCGAGAGACGAAAATCTCGTAGCGCATTCTCAATAATCTTCTTCTGGGATGGCTCAAGCATTCTGAATGATTCACTATCCGCAATCTCTCTAAATGCCCGATAGAGCCCCTTATGCTGCCCCATCTCTGTTGCATAATCTGACAACATTGGCAGACAGCTGTTATAGGCATCACGCAGATCATGACTATTCTTTACTGAGTTCAGATGGCTTACAGGTGACCAGGCCCGTCCCAGGCGATCCTCCAACTCTTCCAGGGGCTGAATCAATGTATCCCACTCGACTGGATCTGCGCCATTCAACAACTGCTCTACAGCAGCACGGTTCTGCTCAAGTAGTGCCTCAATGGCAGGCTTGACATGTTCTGGCTCAATTTTAGAGAAGGGCGGTAGCCCCTCCATAGAGAGTAGCGGGTTTGCATGATCCATTATCTGTACCGTCGTCATTACGTATTGGTGAGAAGATCCGGTAAACTATCAGTTCAACCAATGATACGCAACGGAATAAGTAGATGAACAACATTCGCCCCTACAGGGAGTGGAATCCAGAGTTTGACGAGACAGTCTTTATTGACCCCTCCGCACAGGTGATAGGGAGGACAACCATAGGCAGGGACAGCTCAATCTGGCCGCTGGTATCTGTGCGCGGGGATGTTCATCGCATAGAGATTGGCGAGCGCACCAACATCCAGGACAACTCCGTCCTCCACGTAACCCAACCCAACGATACCGCACCAGACGGATACCCTCTGATTATTGGAGATGAGGTCACAGTTGGTCACGGTGCAATCCTTCACGCCTGCACCATTGGCAACCGCTGTCTCATCGGAATGGGGGCGACCATACTTGATGGGGCAATTCTCGAGGATGAGGTGCTACTCGCGGCTGGAAGCCTGGTTGCCCCAGGTAAAAAACTTGAAGGCGGATATCTCTGGAGAGGGGCACCTGCAGTAAAAGCTCGTCCACTGACCGATGCAGAGCTTAACTGGCTCAGAATTTCGGCAGACAACTATGTTCGCCTAAAAAGTGAGTATCTTGAGGAAAAATAACTAGTGAAGATAAAACAGTGCGAAATAACACTAGCTGCAAAGTCTCGTGGCTTTCACCTGGTTACAGATGAGGTACTTCAACAGATTCCTTTCATCTCGGAGGCAAAAGTTGGACAACTAACCATATTCATCAAACACTCCAGTGCATCTATCGCCATCAACGAATATGCCGACCCCCGGGTACTTACAGATATGGAGAATTTCTTCACGGAGATCTGTGACAACAAACCGTATTACACTCACACCGATGAGGGGCCTGACGACATGCCATCACACATCAAGGCATCAATCATTGGATCAACCATTACCATTCCAATAACTGACGGCAGACCAAATCTTGGAATATGGCAGGGAATCTATCTTAATGAGCACAGGTCTCATGGTGGCAACAGGAACCTGGTGGCCACATTGATATTTGATTAAGGAAGCTCTGATTAAGTCACTTCGTGACTCAATCAGAACTCCCTCTCAAGTTATCCTATGGGGGAAGGATTATAGTTCAGTATGTTACAACAACACCTGTTGAG
>NZ_CEYDPX010000025.1:0-20252 GCF_982804495.1 Candidatus Thiopontia autotrophica
GGGAGTATGGGGTTAATAGCTCCATCGAGGGTTCGAATCCCTCCTTCTCCGCCATTATTCTTATGAATAAATTCACTATAAAAGCTCCTGTTTTGGCAGTTATCACATTGTGGTTGCTGCTCTCTTCCAGGCTGGTATTAGCAGATGAGATTAGGGTTGCAGTTGCCAGTAACTTTGCCGACACGATAAGAGAGGTTGCAAAGGGGTTTGAAAACAACACTGGTCATAAGGTGAGTGTTATTTCAGGCTCTACAGGAAAACACTATGCCCAGATCATAAATGGCGCCCCATTTAATCTCTTCTTTGCTGCAGATGTTAGAAGGGCGAGGTTGCTCGAAGAGGAGGGGTTCATAGATGCTGGGAGCCGCTTCACCTATGCTCTGGGCAAACTTGTTCTCTGGAGTCCTGCTGCCGATTATATCGACCCTCATGGTAGAGTGATTACAGATGGTGGTTTTCGTTACCTTGCTGTTGCAAATCCCAGGCTTGCCCCATATGGGCGGGCAGCACGCGAGGTGCTTCAGGGGCGTGGAGTGTGGAGTAGCTTAAGGGGCAGGATGGTTCGTGGCGAAAATATTGGCCAGACCTTTCAGTTTGTCAGTAGCGGGAATGCTGAACTTGGGTTTGTCTCCTACTCACAGATAAAGCGGCCAGGCCAACCCATCAAGGGGTCATTCTGGGAGGTGCCGCAACCGCTCTACTCTTCTATTGAGCAACAGGCGGTGTTGTTGGATGATAATGATCCTGCACGCTCTTTTCTTGATTATGTGAAAAGTGATGAGGCTCTGGAGATTATTCGTGGATTTGGGTACGGTATACCTTGATGCTTAATGAATATGATCTATCTGCTCTTGTTGTTACCCTGAAGCTGGCGGGAATCAGTACGCTTATCCTTCTCCTGCTGGGAACACCACTTGCCTGGTGGATGGCACACACGCAATGGAGACTTAAGGCGGTACTAGAGGCGATCATTGCGCTCCCTCTGGTGTTGCCGCCTACGGTGCTTGGGTTCTATCTGTTGATTGCCCTGGGACCACATGGCCCTATTGGCGAAGCAATGGAGTGGCTTGGTGGTCAGCCACTGGCGTTTACATTTGCAGGGCTTGTGGTGGGTTCAGTTATCTACTCAATGCCATTCGTTGTACAGCCCTTGCAGAATGCATTCAGTGCAATAGGCTCACGTCCAATGGAGGTAGCAGCAACCTTGAGAGCATCTCCGTTGGACCGTTTCTTTACTGTAGCCATGCCTCTGGCCCGCTCTGGATTCCTGACTGCTGCAGTGCTCGGATTTGCCCATACAGTAGGAGAGTTCGGGGTGGTGTTGATGATTGGTGGCAACATACCGGGGGAGACCCAGGTGCTCTCTATTGCCATTTATGACCATGTTGAGGCGCTTGAGTATGGTCATGCACACCTGCTCTCTGGTGGATTGTTGCTGCTCTCATTCCTGATGCTGGTTGCAATTTATACCTTCAATCGTCGTTTCTCGTTAATGAGGCAGGTAGATTAATGACAATTGAGTGCAAATTAAGGATGGAGAGAGGTGGGTTTGTCCTTGATACGGATATGACTATACCTGGCAGAGGGATCACTGCGATCTTTGGCCCATCCGGATGTGGCAAGACTACGCTGTTACGAGTAATTGCTGGCCTGGAAAAAAATAGCAAGGGAGTTCTCAAGGTTGATGGTTCGATATGGCAGGATGACCACAGCTTTGTCCCGCCTCATCAGCGTCCAGTAGGGTACGTCTTTCAGGAGGCAAGTCTGTTTGCGCATCTGAGTGTGCAGGGTAATCTGGAATATGGCATTAGCCGTGTTCCTGTTGCGGAACGAAAGGTTTTGTTAGATCGCGCAATTGAGTTGTTGGATATAACGCCACTGCTTGAGCGCAAGACAACACAGCTTTCAGGTGGCGAACGCCAGCGGGTGGCTATTGCCAGAGCGTTGGCAGTTAGTCCAAAGATTTTGTTGATGGATGAACCTCTGTCGGCACTGGATATGCAGCGCAAAAGGGAGATCATGCCTTATCTTGAGTCACTGCATGACGAGCTTGATATTCCTGTTATCTATGTCAGCCACTCACCGGATGAAGTTGCACGCCTGGCAGATCACCTGATTTTGCTTGAGGATGGTGAAGTAAAGGGGAGTGGGGCCATTGGTGATATATTGACCAGGTCAGATCTTCCAATGGCGCATGGTGATGATGCTGCGTCATTGATTCAAGCCAGGGTTGCAGGACATGATGACAAATTTGATCTGACCTATATAGATTTTCCTGGGGGGCGCTTTACAGTTGCTCACCGTTCATTGCCAGTTGGTAATCCAGTTCGTCTGAGGGTTGCTGCAAGAGATGTGAGTCTAACCAGGGAGCATCAGTCGGACACCAGTATTCTCAATATTTTTCCAGTGACGGTTGCAGAGTTGACACTTGAGGGTAGTGCACAGGTGATGGTGAGGTTGATGGCTGGAGGAGTCCCAATGCTTTCTCGTATTACCAGAAAGTCAGCTGATATTCTTGAGCTTGAGCAAGGTAAAACCATCTACGCCCAGGTCAAGAGTGTGGCTCTGTTATCGTAGCAGGACAACAAATTTACTTAATAAATTAATTTATGTTTATATATTAGCTATATGAAAAATAAAGAAAAAATATCAGTACTGTTTGTCTGTATGGGGAACATCTGCAGATCACCAACGGCACATGGTGTATTTCGTAAAATGGTTGAGGACGAGGGGTTGAGTGACAGAATCGAGATCGATTCAGCAGGCACTCACTCATATCATGTTGGACATCCACCAGACGAGAGAGCCCAGTCAACTGCTCTACACAGAGGCCTGGATATGAGTGATCTGCGAGCACGCAAGGCAAAAGAGCGTGATTTTGACCGCTTTGACCTGGTTTTGGCTATGGATCGTGATAACTATGCCATTCTCGAGTCCTACACAAGTTCGGCCACGGCAGAGAAATTACGGCTGTTTATGGAGTTTGCCCCAGACCACTGGCGTACCAGCGAGGTGCCGGATCCATATTATGGTGGCCCCAATGGGTTTGAGCAGGTATTTGATATGGTGGAGGACGCCTCTCGTGGACTCATAAGTCATCTCAGAGAGATTTACAAACTACCCTGAAAACATCCATGGACAGATAAAAAACGGGCTCCGTAAAAGGAGCCCGTTTTTTTTATCCTTGCTCAGTTGAGGTGGTGGCTTTGACTGCGGGCTCTTTTTTTACTGCTGTTTCAACTGGCTTTGGGTTGTTGTTAGCAGGCTTCTGGCTGTTGGTTTGAGCAGGAGCTGAAGATTTGTCCGGTTGTCGGTTTTCTACAGGTTTTTGCTGAGGAACAGCCTGCTTTGGTGACTCTTTTGGGGTGGGAGCACTGTTTTGTTGTGTGACCGGCGTTAGGGTTTGTTTTCTGTTGTTGCCTGCCACGATTGCCGCCGGAGCGTGAACGTCTTCTCTTCTGGCCGTTGCTATCCTTGTTGCTATCCTTGGTGCTATCTTTTGGACTATTCTGCTGCGACTGTTGCTTGTTGTTGTCTGGCCCTGACCCTGACTCTTGTTTTGATCCTGGTTCTGCTGCCCCTGCTCCTGTTTCTGCTTCTGCTCTTGGCCCTGCTGTTTCCCCTGATTCTGACTCCCCCCCTGACTTCGGCCTTGACCACCGCCTTTCTGCCCTTGACGGTTTCCACGCTGCTGAGAACGGTTTTTGTTTCCCTGGCCGCGACGTGAGGGGTGACGACCACCTCCACCACTGCGATTGTCGCCCTGTCTATTTCTTCCACGCCCACGATTACGGTTGCGTTGGTTAGCTGCTCTCTTTTTCTTTTCCTCTTCCTCTTTTTTCTTTTTACTGCCTCCAAACAGAGAGGTGATGATCTTTTTAATCCAGGAGGGGGATGATGTACTACTTTTCTCTTGTCTCTTTGAAGCAGGCTCCTTCTTAACTATCTTGGGCGCAGGTGCACTAGGCATGACCTCACTAACTGCAGGTTTGTCACGTTTCACCGAGGAGGTCTCCTGAATAACATCATCCTCACTGCTCTCTTTTTTCTCCACACGTTGGTAACTTGGTGGCTGCTTCTGTTCCTGACTGTCTGGACTTTTTCTGGAACGTTCGATGCTGTAATGGGGGGTATCCAGTGACTGGTTTGGAATCAACATCACTGATACTGCGCAACGTTTCTCAATCTCGGTGACAATATCTCGTTTTTCATTAAGCAGGTAGGTTGCTACCGGTATGGGGAGTTGTGCGGTGACCTGTCCAGAACCCTCCTTGAGAGCCTCTTCCTGAATCAGACGTAGTACAGACAGCGCGATTGACTGAGTGCCACGAATGGTGCCCTGACCACTGCAACGTGGGCATACGTTATGTGCAGACTCTCCGAGAGATGGGCGCAGGCGCTGTCGAGACATCTCCAGTAACCCAAAGCGCGAGATTTTGCCAACCTGAACACGTGCGCGATCTTGCTGTAGCGCATCACGTAGACGGTTTTCAACAGCACGCTGATTCTTACCTGCATGCATGTCGATAAAGTCGATTACAACAAGGCCACCGCTATCTCTGATACGCAGTTGGCGTGCTATCTCGTCTGCCGCCTCAAGGTTTGCGTTAAGAGCTGTCTCCTCAATATTGCTACCCTTGGTGGCTCTTGCCGAGTTGATATCAATAGAGATCAGCGCCTCGGTAGGATCGATTACGATAGAGCCGCCAGAGGGGAGTCTCACCTCGCGCCGGAAAGCAGATTCCAGCTGGCTCTCAATCTGGAAGCGGGTAAAGATTGGGGTCTCCTCCTTATACTGCTTCAGTTTTCTCAGGTTATGAGGCATAACACGAGACATGAATTCATGAGCAATCTGATAGGTGTCTTCATTATCGATCAGGATCTCGCCGATATCATCACGTAGATAATCCCGGATAACCCGTACCACAATGTCACTTTCACGATAAATCAGGAAGGGGGCAGGTTTTTCTGCTGCAGTCTCGATACTACTCCAGATTTTATGTTGGTAATCTAGGTCCCACTGCAGGTCTTCAGTGGTTTTGCCGACACCTGCGGTACGAATAATTGCCCCTGACCCCTTGGGGATATTCATGTCGCGCATTGCCGTACGGAGTTCCTGACGATCCTTGCCCTCGATTCTGCGAGAGATGCCTCCGGCACGTGGGTTGTTTGGCATATAGACCAGATATCGTCCAGCCATACTGACAAAGGTTGTTAGAGCAGCCCCTTTATTACCCCGTTCCTCCTTTTCGATCTGGACAATTACCTCTTGTCCCTCACTTACCGAATCTGCAATATTTGGGCGTCCTCCACCATCAAATGCACCATCTTTAAAGTAGTTGCGGGAGATCTCCTTGAAGGGGAGAAAGCCGTGACGTTCGCAGCCATAATTTACAAAGGCCGCTTCCAGACTAGGTTCGACGCGGGTAATTTTTCCTTTGTAGAGATTGCCTTTTTTCTTTTCGTAGGCGGCGCTCTCGATATCCAGGTCGTAAAGATATTGGCCATCCACCAACGCTACACGCAACTCCTCTTCCTGGGTTGCATTCATTAAAATTCTTTTCATTCTACAGTTCTCAGTGTTTGTGTTCCGAAAGTGACGCAACGATTGCGTCGACGGAATCCAAAGGACTCAGGCCGAGGAGAACAGATCAGACAGGGAATATTGGCAAATTGAGAGCCTGGCTCTCAATTGCATTGGTAAACAACTTATTGTTTTGTGTTGTAAAACATCTAGTTATTGTCTTTTATACCAAATAGGCAGATACGCTCTGCATCTACATTCTTGACCCGATGTGCTGTTGTCAGCAAGTATCAGGTCAGTAATAAATTCCTCTGCTGAAGATGATTCTCAAAACATCTCGTTCTAGTCTATCTTCATCACATATATCTTTCGGGCTCAGTTTTTCTATTCTCAATCACCCTGCCAGGTAGCAGTGTGTGCCCATAAATTCTTTCACTTACAGCGCTCTCTAGGCATGAGCTTTTCATAAGCTCTCTATGCGTTTGGTTTTCCAAAGCTATTTAGCTTTGCTAAGGAACTTCTGATTAAGTCTAAATCTCGTCATTACCGCCTACGCGAGGATGACTTAATCATCTACTTAATCATCAGAGGCTCCCTAATTGGCGAGCGATGTAACTCGCGACTATACCAGTGAATCTACTGTGCCGCAATCGATTAAAACCCACACCAGCAATTCTAATATATGACCAAATATCTTGCTTGCACCATCATCCCCAACGAAAGTTGGGATCTTGAAAACAGTGAGTAGCTCTCTATATCCGATTTCTAAATGAGGATTCGGGTAAAATATCCCCATGCAATCCAGTGAACAAAATCGGCAACAGGTGAGTTATCTCGAGATCAATAGTGAGAAGGCTGGACAGCGCGTCGATAATTTTCTGTTGTCACAACTGAAAGGTGTGCCCAAAAGCAGGATTTACCGAATTCTTAGAAAGGGTGAGGTCAGGGTTAATAAAAAAAGGGTAAAACCAACTTATCGGCTGCAGGAGGGGGATCTCTTGAGAATCCCGCCCGTGCGAATCTCTGAAGGTAATACTCCTCCAGCGAAATCATCAGTTGAGTGGATCGAGAAAGCAATAATCTATGAGGATGACCTGTTGCTGGTTTTGAATAAACCATCTGGTCTGGCAGTACATGGTGGAAGCGGCATCAGGTATGGCGTGATTGAAGCGCTTCGTGCGTTACGAACAGAGGCTGTTAATTATGAGTTGGTACATCGTCTTGATCGTGCAACATCAGGGGTGTTGTTGATTGCCAAAAAGAGACGTGCACTCCGTTTTCTTCATGATCTCATTCGTAAACACGGGATGGAGAAACGCTACCTGGCTCTGGTTGCAGGGAAGATGCGCAAATCGAAGACTGTCTTGGCGCCACTGAGAAAAAACGTGCTGCGTTCAGGAGAGAGGATGGTACTTGTTGATCCTGACGGCAAAAGCGCAGAGAGCCATTTTCGCCCCCAAATCTCCTGCCAATCTGCGACTCTGGTTGAGGTGGAGATTGTGACTGGGCGCACACATCAGATTCGTGTTCATGGCGCACATATTGACCACCCTCTGGCCGGTGATGATCGGTATGGTGATCAGGAGTTCAATAAACAGATGAGTAAACTTGGTTTGGGGCGGTTGTTTCTCCATGCAGATCAACTGGTTTTCCCTCATCCTGACAGTGGAACAACCATGAGGATGGAGGCCCCGCTTCCGCCGGAACTGTCTGCTTTACTGAAACGTATTCAAGAGGATGAGTCATGCCGCCAATTCTGAGTGCGCCTGTTGAGCTGGTCATTTTTGACTGGGATGGAACCTTGATGGATTCAGTGGATGTGATTGTCCGTTGTATGGAGGGGGCAATTCGTGACATGGATCTTGAGCCACGTTCTCATGAGGAGATCAGCAACATTATCGGGTTGGGGCTTAATGAGGCTGTTACTACTCTATATCCGGGAACAGATGAGTCATTTGCCCAAGAGGTATCAGATGGTTACAGGAGACACTTTTTTGGTACTGCACAGGGAAGAGATAATCTTTTTCCTGGAGTTGAGTCGCTATTAAATGAGTTGCGACATGAGGGTGTGTTACTTGCGGTTGCGACCGGAAAAAGTCGTCGAGGGCTTGATCTGGTTTTGAAAGATACCGAACTTGACGAAATTTTTCACTCAACCCGCTGTGCAGACGAGACCTGTTCCAAGCCACATCCGCAGATGATCCACGAGATTCTTGATGAGCTCCAGATTAATCCAGAAGCGGCTATTATGGTGGGTGATAGTGAATATGATTTGCTGATGGCAAAACGGGCTGGAATTGCATCGGTTGGGGTCTGTTATGGGGTCCACTCTGCAGAGAGGTTACAGAGCCACAACCCAATAGCCTGTGTTGATTCCATCAAGTTGGTCAGGGAACTGTTGCCCCTTGCTGCTCAAGCATCCGTACCAGACGAATAAGAGGAAGCCCCATCAGAGCACTTGGATCATCTCCCTCAAGACGCTTAAACAGGCTGATGCCAAGCCCCTCGGACTTAAAGCTTCCGGCACAGTTGTACGGCTCTTCCGCATGCAGATAACGTTTAATCATGTTGTCATCAAGCTCACGAAAATGGACTGTAAATGGCACTACCTCAGTTTGACTCTTTCCGCTTTCAGAGTTTAGTAGTGTAACTCCGGTAAGAAAATGTACGCTCTTTCCTGATGCCGCGGCCAGCTGTTGAAATGCATTCTCAAAACTTCCTGGTTTTCCCAGTATCTCAGTGCCATTCAGAGCAACCTGATCTGACCCGATAATCAGATGAGCAGGGAAGTGGTGTGCAACCTCTGTAGCCTTTTCGATAGAGAGACGTTCCACTAACTGTTCTGGGGACTCCCCATCTATATGGCTCTCATCAATATCCGGTGAAAAGGTCTCAAAAGGGAGTTGCAGTCGGGATAGCAGCTCTTTTCTGAAAGGAGAGCTAGAGCCAAGTATTAGTGGAAGAGGAAGCATGGTTACACATTATCCCATGTTTCTATCTGGGAATTTGGGTATTATTCTGTTCTCATGACAGACCACTTTCCGGAATATGTTGACCCTTTTGCGCTGGCTCTATCCGGCAGAACCATTGAGCAGACACTGCCTCTCGATAATTTTGAGCGTGTCACTGAGCTTCTGCTTGATAAAAGTGGCAGTGTGGATATCAAGGTTGTTTTTGGGGTTGATGAAGCAGCTGTCATCTATCTTGAAGGGGTGGTCTCTGCAGATGTTCAGCTACCGTGCCAGCGCTGTATGGAACCGATGAGTACCCCAATAAGCTCTAGCTTCGTGATGGGCCTTGTTCGCAATGAGGATGACTTCTCTTCACTGCCAGAGAGTTATGAGCCACTCTTGGTTGATGACAAGAATTTTTCTCTTCTCGCTTTTATTGAGGATGAGTTGATATTGGCAGTTCCTGTTGTGGTGACTCATCCCATAGATGAGTGTAGTGCATCCCGTTATCTTCAGGATTCCAATGTAATTGAGGAGGAGAAAAAGAGAAATCCTTTCCAGATACTGGAACAGTTGAAGAGGTGACAAAAACTGGGCAAAACAGTACAAATTCAATTATAATTCGCGCCAATATTGGTGGCTGTTCGATTGAGCGGCTGCTTTTTTTATTCTGTATTTAATGTTGGGAGAGATCCAATGGCTGTACAAAAAAACAAGAAGACTCGTTCAAGACGTGGCATGCGTCGTTCTCATGATGCGCTGACAAGCCCATCACTCTCTGTTGATTCAGAGACAGGAGAGACTCACCTGCGTCACCACATAACTCCTGACGGCTACTATCGTGGTCGCAAAGTGATTCAGGATAGCGCAGAAGATTAATTTTATCTGGCGTGTTTACCATTCATTGTGATGAGGTGTGGGGACGGATCTTGATGGCCGTAACCACAATCAGTTCGTGACGAGCATCATCTCAATTGACGCCATGGGTGGTGACTACGGTCTGGATGTTACAGTTCCGGCCGCTATCCATGCGCTCAAAAAAAACCGCTCTCTGCGCCTGATTCTGGTCGGTAATCAGGATGAAATTTCGACACATCTGGAGCAGGCTGATTCAGCTCTAAAGAGCCGGATCAAGATCCAACATGCATCCCAGACCGTGGAGATGGATGAATCTCCATCCAGTGCTCTGCGTAAGAAAAAAGACTCATCCATGCGTGTTGCGCTCAATTTTGTAAAAGATGGTGATGCAGGCGCGTGCGTAAGTGCAGGAAATACAGGCGCACTGATGGCAACCTCACGGTTTGTCCTCAAGATGTTGCCCGGGATTGACCGTCCCGCAATCTCTGCTGCACTACCCACTGTTCGCGGCACCAGTTATATGCTGGATCTTGGCGCCAATGTGGACGCAACTCCTGAGAGCCTGTTTCAGTTTGCGGTAATGGGGGCGGAGCTGGTGACTGCGGTTGCGGACAAGCCCAATCCATCAATTGGTCTGCTGAATATTGGCGAGGAGGAGATCAAGGGTAATGAGACGGTAAAACAGGCTGCCGAGATTCTGTCGAACAGTGATCTTAACTATTATGGCTTTGTAGAGGGTGATGATATCTACAAAGGGACGGTTGATGTTGTGGTCTGTGATGGTTTTGTTGGGAATATCGCCCTTAAGGCAAGTGAGGGGTTGGCTCATATGGTCAGCCACTTCATCAAGACAGAGTTTAGTAAAAATCTGCTGACCAGAATTTCCGGATTGATTGCCATGCCTGTAATGAGGGCATTTCGTAGCCGCATAGAGCCACGCAACTATAATGGTGCCAGTCTTTTGGGTCTGCGTGGTATTGTGGTAAAAAGTCATGGTGGTACTGATGTTATGGGTTTTAGTAATGCAATCAATGTTGCAGTTGCCGAGGTTGAACATGCTGTTCCACAGAAGATTGATGCGCATCTGCATCGTACATTGGTAGAGGGTAAAGAGTGAGTTATTCAAGAATTGTAGGTACTGGTGGTTATCTTCCCGAGGCGGTCAGAACCAATGCAGATCTTGAAAAAATGATGGACACGTCCGATGAGTGGATTGTGGCTCGCACTGGAATTAAAACCCGTCATATTGCTGCAGAAAACGAGACTACCTGTGATCTAGCAGAACAGTCATCGCGTCAGGCAATTGAGGCCGCGGGCATTGATCCCAACGATATTGATCTGATAATTGTTGCAACTACAACACCAGACAAGATTTTCCCCAGTACCGCATGTCTGTTACAGCAACGTCTGGATATTCACGGCTCTCCGGCATTTGATGTGCAGGCGGTATGTACGGGGTTTGTTTATGCGCTCTCGGTTGCGGATAATTTCATCCGTGCCGGTTCCGCAAAATGTGCTCTGGTTGTTGGTGCCGAGACTCTCTCCAGAATTGTAAATTGGGAGGATCGAGGAACAGCAATTCTGTTTGGTGATGGTTCTGGAGCCGTAGTGCTGAAGGCTTCTGAGGAGCCCGGAATTCTATCTACCCATATTCATGCAGATGGAAAGTATGAGGAGCTGCTACATGTTCCTGGTGGGATATCATCTGGATATGATGGTGAGCCATATATTGAGATGAAGGGTAATGAGGTATTCAAAATGGCTGTCAATACGCTTGGGCGTATAGTCGATGAGACTCTGGATGCCAACCAGATGAAGAAAGAGGAGATTGATTGGCTGGTGCCTCATCAGGCCAATGTGCGAATAATTGCCGCTACTGCCAAAAAACTCAAGATGTCCATGGATAATGTGATTCTTACTGTACAGAATCATGGCAACACCTCGGCCGCATCAGTGCCGTTGGCACTTAATGAGGGGGTACGGAGTGGAAAGATAAAGAAGGGGCAGACTGTGCTGATGGAGGCCTTTGGAGGCGGATTTACCTGGGGCTCTGTCCTCGCTCGTCTATAGGAGTTAATAATGAAACTTGCGTTTGTTTTTCCTGGTCAGGGCTCACAATCTGTGAGCATGCTTGCAGAACTTGCCGAGAGCCATGCTGTTGTAGGTGAAACCTTTGGTGAGGCCTCTGATCAACTGGGCATGGATCTCTGGAAGTTGGTGCAGGAGGGGCCAAAGGAGGCACTTAACCAGACTACCAATACGCAGCCTGCAATGCTGGCTGCTGGAGTTGCAACCTGGAGGGTGTGGAACCAACAGGCAGGTATCGCGCCATCTATTATGGCAGGCCATAGCCTGGGTGAGTATTCTGCACTGGTTGCTGCTGGTGCTCTTCACTTTGGTGACGCCATTAAACTGGTAGCAGAGCGCGGGCGTCTAATGCAGGAGGCTGTTCCTGAAGGAGAGGGGGCAATGGCAGCTATTCTGGGTCTGGAAGATGATCAGGTTCGTGCGGTCTGTAGTGATGCGGCAGATGGCGGTGTAGTTGAGCCGGTAAATTTCAACTCGCCCGGGCAGGTGGTAATTGCCGGTAGTGCGGATGCAGTAGAGCGTGCCATTGAGGCAGCAAAAGAGGCAGGCGCAAAACGTGCGCTTCCTCTTCCTGTAAGTGTCCCTTCACACTCCTCACTTATGCGTGAGGCAGCAGAGAAATTTGCCGTAGCAATGGAACCTGTGATGATCAATTCACCAGAGATTCCCGTTATCAACAATGTTGATGTTAGTGCAGAGATAGAGCCGGACTCTATTCGTGAAGCATTAACTCGCCAGCTTTACAATCCTGTGCGTTGGGTTGAGACTGTTCGGAAGATGCACGGTGAGGATGTTGATATGCTTGTTGAGTGTGGTCCAGGCAAAGTGTTGGCCGGCCTGAACAAGAGGATTGAGAGAGGGATGAAAGCTATGGCAGTTTTCGATAACGCTAGTCTTGAGGCAGCTATCAACACAGTCAATGGAGAAGAGTCATGAGTCTGGAAGGACAGGTTGCACTGGTAACTGGAGCCAGTCGCGGGATTGGTCAATCAATTGCGCTCAAGCTAGGCAAGATGGGTGCATATGTGGTTGGAACCGCCACCTCGGATAGTGGTGCTGAAAAAATCTCTGCCTATATGAGTGAGGCCGGCATGCAAGGTGAGGGGATGAACCTTAATGTAACTGATGGAGATGCAGTTACAGCAATCATCAAGCGCATAGCTGATGAACAGGGCGCGGTTACCTTGTTGGTTAATAACGCAGGAATTACCCGCGACAATCTGTTGATGAGGATGAAGGAAGAGGAGTGGAGTGCCATTATGGATACTAATCTGACCTCAATTTATCGTGTATCCAAGGCCTGTCTGCGGGGAATGATGAAGGCCCGTAGCGGACGCATCATAAGTATCACATCTGTTGTAGGTGCCATGGGTAATCCTGGACAGTCCAATTATGCGGCCGCAAAAGCCGGGGTGATGGGGTTCAGCAAGGCGCTGGCTCGTGAGGTTGCTTCACGTGGGGTTACTGTAAATACGGTTGCACCAGGCTTTATTGATACTGACATGACCAAGGCACTTCCTGAGGAACAGAAGGATGCTCTTAAAACCCAGATTCCGTTAGGATCTCTGGGACAGCCGGAAGATATAGCCAATGCAGTAGGTTTTCTAGCTTCAGAAGAGGCTTCTTATATTACAGGCCAGACACTACATGTGAATGGCGGGATGTATATGTAACTATTTTTCTTGTTGCTATTTTTTTATGGCAAATAGAGGTGATGGTGGTAAAATTGTCCGCAGTTTTTCCATAAATAACAAATCGTAGAGGATTACAATGAGCGATATTCAAGCACAGGTTACCAAAATTGTTGCAGAGCAACTGGGTGTAGATGAGGGTGAGATCACTAATGAGTCATCTTTTGTAGATGATCTTGGAGCAGACTCTCTGGATACAGTTGAGCTGGTGATGGCACTGGAAGAGGAGTTTGGTTGTGAGATTCCTGATGACGAGGCTGAGAAGATTACTACCGTTCAGCTTGCGATTGATTACATCAACAAGGCAAACGGCTAATATCTGAATATCAAAGATATCGTTTTATGATGAAAGCCGCATTTCATACAGGAAGTGCGGCTTTTTGGTTTTTGAATTGATAAGGAAACGAGATGAAGGGCGACAGACGTGTTGTGGTAACCGGTATGGGGATGGTCTCTCCAGTTGGAAATACGGTAGAAGATAGCTGGAAGAATATTCTCGCTGGAGTCAGCGGGGCAGGTCCTGTACCACATTTTGATGCCACTGAATTTCCGGTTACATTTTCCTGTTCAATCAAGGATGATTTTGACCCACTGGAGTACCTGACCAGGAAAGATCTACGCAAGATGGATACATTTATCCATTATGGTATTGCTGCCGGGGTTCAGGCATTTCGTGACTCCGGCCTGGAGATTACGGATGAGAATGCCCCCCGTATTGGTGTCTCTGTAGGATCCGGTATCGGTGGGCTGCCAGGTATCGAGAAGGGCAGGGATTCTCTGGTAAATGGTGGCCCCAGAAAGGTCTCCCCATTTTTTGTCCCCTCCAATATCATCAACATGGTCTCCGGCAACCTCTCCATCATGATTGGAGCCAAGGGGCCAAATACCGCCATTGTTACCGCATGTAGCTCTGCGACCCATAGCATTGGTGATGCTGCGCGGATGATTATCTATGGTGATGCAGATGTGATGATTACAGGTGGTGCCGAGAATGCCACCTGTCCAGTTGGGCTGAGTGGGTTTGCCCAGGCCAAGGCGCTCTCCTCTCGTAATGATGATCCACAAACAGCCAGCCGTCCATGGGATGTAGACCGTGATGGTTTTGTGCTGGGTGATGGTGCCGGTGTACTGGTGCTTGAAGAGTATGAGCATGCCAGGGCGCGTGGTGCCAACATCTATGCTGAGGTGACCGGCTTTGGGATGAGTGGTGATGCCTATCACATGACCTCACCATCACCTGGCGGTGAAGGGGCATCGCGCTGCATGGATAGCGCACTGGCAGATGCTGGCATTAACCCCGAAGATATTGATTACATAAACGCACATGGCACCTCCACTCCGGCAGGTGATCTTGCAGAGACCTCAGCGGTGAAAAAGTCATTTGGTGATCACGCCTACAAGGTTGCGATCAACTCCACTAAATCCATGACAGGACACCTGTTGGGTGCGGCTGGCGGTATTGAGGCTATCTTCTCTATTCTGGCACTCAGGGATCAGGTCTCTCCACCCACCATCAACATCTTTAACCAGGATCCGGAGTGTGATCTTGATTATGTTGCCAATACCGCGCGTGAGATGAAGATTGATATTGCAATGTCCAACTCGTTTGGCTTTGGTGGAACCAACGGAACCGTCATCCTGAAAAAGATGTGATTGACCTGCTTGCGCTGCATGCGGTAAATCCGGAGCGCTACCCATATCTGCTTGAGAGTGCTGCATCCGGCAGTGGTGCACAGTGGGATATTCTCTTTGCCTTTCCAGAAGAGATCATAAGAGTAGAAGATGAAGGGTTTCTTGCGGCGCTGGACAGAGCATGGGCAAGGGCGCGCTGCAGGTTTGATAATGGAGCAGATAGTGAGCTCCCTTTTCGAGGTGGGTGGTTTCTGTTTCTGGACTATGAACTGGCCCACGAGATTGAGCCGGTACTGTCAAGATGCGCAACATCCAGTGGAAACACATCCCCATCCTCTCAAGCCTACGCTACACACATACCGGCAGCCATTCTCCAGGAGCACTCCACTGGGCGTATCCATTTTGTGGATGAGGATGGTGAGCTGACAGAGAGAGTCAAACTCATGCAGGAGGATCTCTCAAACCTGAAGCCACTGCACCATCCGGCGGCAAAAATCGTGCCTGCCACAATCAGTGAAGAGTCACCCGGCAAGTTTCTTGATGGTGTTGAGAGGATAAAACACTATATCGTCGAGGGTGATGTCTTTCAGGTAAATCTCTCTCGCAAGTGGCAAGGAGAGCTCTCTGAATCGGTAGAGCCATACCAGATCTACCAGAGGCTAAGGGAGAGCAATCCAGCTCCATTTGCAGGTCTGGCTCTACAGGATGACATGGCAGTTATCAGTTCATCTCCTGAGAGACTTATCAAGGTCACCAATGGAGTTGCCGAAACCAGACCAATCGCAGGTACCCATCCACGTAGTAGAGAGTTGGGTGAGGACGAAAAGCTATCCGAGAGGCTGTTGGCACACCCCAAGGAGCAGGCAGAACACATTATGCTGATTGACCTGGAGCGTAACGATCTGGGGCGTGTCTGCCAACCGGGAACCATCAAAGTGGATGAGCTTATGGTGCTGGAGAGCTATGCTCACGTCCACCATATCGTATCCAATATTGGCGGAGAGCTACGAGATGGCATTACCCCCGGTGATGTTATTCGTGCGCTATTTCCGGGTGGTACTATTACCGGATGTCCCAAGGTGCGCTGTATGGAGATTATCGATGAGCTGGAGCCGGAGCCACGTGGTGCCTATACAGGGAGTTTCGGCTACCTCAACCATAATGGTGATATGGATCTGAATATTCTGATACGTACCATCACCCAGGAGGGGAACACTCTCTCCCTGCGTGCCGGTGCCGGTATTGTCCATGACTCAATTCCACAGAGAGAGCTGGAGGAGACCAGGGCAAAGGCCAGGGGGATGCTGATGGCGCTGGGGGTTGAGCCGTGATGCTGGTGAATGGGGTTGAGACGGAGCAGATCAGTGCCACAGATCGTGGACTTCAGTATGGAGACGGGCTGTTTGAGACTATTGCGGTTGTTGACGGTAAGCTGGAGTTTTGGGGGCGCCATATGGCACGTCTACAACGGGGTGCAGAAAAATTATCTATTCCTCTGCCGCCAGAGGAGCTATTTCTAGCCGAGGCAGAACAGCTTGTCGGCAGTGATGGTTCATCTCGTTCTGTGCTGAAAATTACTATTACCCGTGGCAGTGGGGGGAGGGGATATCGCCCGCCAGAGAGCCCGGCACCAACACGAATTCTCGCCCTCTCTCCATGGCCTGAATACCCGGCGGAATATTACAAGAGCGGTGTCAGACTCCATCTATGTGAAACCAGGCTGGGATCAAATCCACTACTGGCTGGCATAAAACACCTGAACAGACTGGAGCAGGTTATGGCCAGAGGCGAGTGGAGTGATCCGGATATTGCCGAGGGTTTAATGGTAAATGGTGAAGACCATATAGTTGAGGGGACCATGAGCAACATCTTCTTCGTGAGGGGTGGAGAGGTCATAACCCCAGAGCTGACTAGGTGTGGGGTTGCCGGGGTGATGAGAGAGATGCTGATTGAGCAGCTCCAACAGGATGGTATTTCAGTAACAGTTCGTCCCATCCACCTTAGTGAACTAAGTGAGATGGAGGAGGCCTTCTGCAGCAACAGCCTTATCCATGTCTGGCCAGTACGGCAGATTGGAGATAAACAGTTTTCAGTTTTAGATCCGATAGTTACACACCTTACAAGATTTATTGATGTTGACAAATATTTCTAAGGTCTCCTGTTCGTATCCACCCAATTCAGTCTCATATCACCATTTATACCATTAGTGATGATGGCAATGTTTTCATAATTAGAATCAGACATGGTCATGAAGATTGGCTAGAATAGTTTCCCTATGAATAGAGGAAAATTCATCACCGTTGAGGGCTCCGAGGGGGTTGGTAAAACCACCAACATAAACCATGTTCGAGCCCGTCTGGAGGAGTACGGAGTTGAGGTAGTGCAGACCAGAGAGCCAGGTGGCACCCCGCTGGGTGAGGAGGTGCGCGAACTGCTGCTCGATCATCGCCACACCGGTATGTCGCAGGATGCTGAGCTTATGCTGATGTTTGCCGCCCGTGCAGAGCATCTGACTCAGGTGATCCAGCCAGCACTGGATGCAGGCAAGTGGGTGCTCTGCGACCGCTTTACCGATGCCAGCCACGCCTATCAGGGTGGTGGCAGGGGGATTCCAACCGAACGTATTACTGCACTGGAACAGTGGGTACAGAAAGGGCTACAGCCCGACCTGACCCTGCTACTCGATATTGAGCCGGAGATCGGGCTGGAGCGTGCAGGCAGGAGAGGAGCTCTGGACCGTTTCGAGAAGGAGGAGATCGCCTTCTTTCATCGGGTAAGAGATAGTTATCTGGATCGGGCCAGGATGTTTCCTGAGCGCTTCAGGGTGGTCAACACATCCATGCCGTTAGAGGATGTGCAGCAAGAGATTGATGGCCACTTGATCCCATTTATCCAGGAACAGAGAGCATGAACACTATTCTCCCATGGCAACATGATATCTGGACAGGATTTCAACAGAGGATTAGTCAAAAGCGTATGCCTCATGCTCTGTTGCTGTATGGCCCGGAGGGTACTGGTAAAGATATATTTTCACGATTTTTAGCCAAGAGCCTGTTGTGTAGTCAACCTGATAAAACTGGCGAGGCTTGTGGTAGCTGTCCATCATGTAACCTATATGAGGCTGAGACCCACCCCGATTTTAGCTATCTTGAGCCAGAAGATGGCAAAAGTGTTTTAGCAGTAGGTCTGGTTAGGTCAATGGTTGAGGAGCTCTCATATACTCCACAAATATCTGCACGTAAGGTAGTTGTATTAAATCCGGCGGAGTCAATGAATCGCAGTTCTGCAAACAGTCTCCTGAAAACTCTGGAAGAGCCATCTGGGGATACGGTTATTATGCTTGTCACCCATAACCCTGCCAAACTATTGCCGACTATACGTAGTCGCTGTCAACAAGTGGCATTTCCTCAGCCGTCAGCAGAGGATGCGACATCCTGGTTAAGAGGGCAGCTAGATGATCAAGTAGAAGTTGATGTTGTGCTTGGGCTGGCAGAAGGTGCACCGCTGAGGGCGCTTGCACTTTCCGATAGCGACAATCTTGAACACTATAATGAGATGGGGCGTGAGCTTCTGGATCTGCTTCAGGGAAGAGCAAATCCAATCAAGGTTGCATATCGCTGGAGCAAGCATAATCCAACAACTACCCTGCGATGGATGCAGCAGTGGCTGGTTGCAGCAATCAGGGGGAGGGAGCCACTATCCCTGATCAGTCAGACGCTGCGGCAGATTGACCAACGAAAACTATTCCTGTTTCATGACAAAATTATAGAGGCGATCGCCCTCTCAACTACCCCCATCAACAAGGAGCTTCTGTTCGATGGATTGCTGCTGGAGTGGAGCCGTTTTCGATGATCGACTCCCACTGCCACCTTGACCGGCTCAAAATCCCGCAAGGAGAGACTCTTGATGACTCTCTGGATCGTGCTGCAGAAGAGGGGGTCGATGGCTTTCTTAATGTCTGTATCGATCTTGAGAACTTTGATGAGGTTTTGCGCATCGCAAACTCAGACAACAGGATTTATGCATCAGTTGGTGTCCACCCAAATGAGATGGAGATGGCTGAGCCAACCCTGGATGATCTGCTGCAGCGCGCAGAGAATTTAAAGGTGGTGGCAATCGGCGAGACCGGGCTCGACTACCACTATGTAACAGATGCAGAGAAGCTGGAGCAGCAGCGTAACCGCTTCAGAACCCATATCAGTGCTGCCAAAGAGTGCAACAAGCCGCTAATCATCCACACCCGTGAGGCACGGGAGGATACCATTCGCATCATGCGGGAGGAGGGGGTGGAGCAGTGCGGCGGGGTGATGCACTGCTTTACAGAAAATTGGGAGATGGCTAGCCAGGCGCTTGATCTTGGGTTTTACGTCTCTTTCTCCGGGATCATCACCTTCAACAGTGCGGCAAAGTTGCGTGAGGTGGTGAAACAGGTACCGCAGGATCGGCTGCTGATAGAGACTGATTCACCATATCTAGCCCCAGTTCCATATCGGGGAAAACCCAACCAGCCTGCCTATGTACGTCAGGTGGCAGAGAAGGTGGCAGAGCTGCGCGGCTGGAGTATAGAGGAGGTGGATCGGATCACTACAGAGAATTTTCAACGACTCTTTCGTCTCTAATGTAACCTCACCAAAGATCTTTCCAAAAGTGGTTAGGTTGGTTAAAACAACTGCAAAATCAATCAGGTAATCTAGCCATGGGCGATCTATTAGAGTTTGTAAACAACTGTGCCTGAGTTAAGCGAATGATTTCATAACTATCAGAGTAATTTTATTGCCTTCTCAAGCTGTCTTATTGATGTGTAGAAATGGGGTGAAAAGCGAATTCCACCAGAGCGTACCGCACATTGAATTCCTTTTTCAGTCAGTCTGTTATGCGTAACTTCTAAACTACTTTCTCCGACTGAAAAGGTGATAATGCCTGCATGTCGTTCGGGGTCGACCGGAGTAATTAGCTCCAATTTTGGGTGGGCCTGAATAGCATCAACAAGAAACCTGGAGCGTTCCAGCACCAGCTTCTCTATCTGCTCCATGCCAATCTCCTCAATCATGGAGAGCGATGCCTCCAGCCCGTGAATGCCCAACATGTTGGGGCTTCCAGGCTCAAAACGACGTGCACCTTTCGCAATGGTCCAGTCGGGAATATCACTGCAACAACCTGGCTGCTCACAGTTTGAGAGCGCATCTGAATCTGTATCAAAATCATAAAGTGTCTCACGCATGTGCCACCCATATTGCCGAAGCTGCAGACGGTCACGCGCCTCTGGTGAGCTATAGAACAGGGCACAGCCCTCTGGTGCCATCATCCACTTATGGCCATCGGCTACAATAAAGTCGGCCTGAATGGCGGCTCCGTCCATCCGAACAGCCCCCAGGCTCTGAATTGCATCAACACAGAAGAGAATCCCACGTTTTTTGCAGAATGCGCCAATCCGTTCCAGATCCATCCTCAGGCCGGTTCCAAACTGTACCGAGCTGATGGAGATCAGACGTGTATTGCTATCAACCG
>NZ_CEYDPX010000026.1:0-16767 GCF_982804495.1 Candidatus Thiopontia autotrophica
TAAATCATTGAGGCATTCAATACACCATCTATACTGGTAAAACCATTGACTGTATCTGACATTACTGAATCATCATCATGTTCAACGGTTACGATCAATTTCCCATCCTCTGCACCTCCATGAACCTCTGCCCCCTGTAGCTTCTCTATGTCTGCAGTTACAGATGGTGCTCTCTCTGGCCGGACATGTATGATTACGCTACAGATATTCATTACTTTATAAATCCAATTACAAATTGTACTTTTTGAGAAACAGACCACCCGACACATCATCAAATAGCCAAAATCTCATATAACTCTTAGCAGGTATCTTTTAGCGCTGTATAGTTAAATTTTGATTTGACACAGATCAAATAAGATGACAGTTATGTTCTGATATTATATAAAACATGTAGTTACACATATTTTTTATAAGGTTTTTTCGTAAATAGAGAAACCGTCCGAAATATCTGCTGATATTTTTGCTTAACAAATTGATCCAGAACAAATCAGACACCTCCAGTTAGGTAGATAATGTCCACTATATGTCCCAACCATTATCAATACAGGATCGTCGCCTGCTGAATGAGTTTCAGCACCACTTTCCCCTCTCCCCGCACCCCTATGCAGATCTGGCTGAGCGCTTGGGCACTAGTGAGGAGGAGGTACTTGGACAGATAAAACGACTCCAGGGTGATGGATTGATCAGCCGGGTAGGGGCGGTAATTCAGCCCCACACCATTGGCTACAGCACATTGGCTGCAATGAGCATTCCCACTGATAAAATCGAGGATGTGGTGGAGCTTATCAACCAGCTACCGCAGGTTAACCATAACTATGAACGAGAGAACAAGATGAATATCTGGTTTGTGGTAACAGCTGAAGATGAAAACAGTCTAAACCTGATTCTGCAGAGGATCGAGAGAGAGACTGGATACCAGGTCCACTCATTTCCCATGGTAAAAGACTTCCATATTGATCTGGGATTCAAGCTGGACTGGAAACATCCATTCAGCATACAGTCAGGCTCTGTACACCCGGCGGCATTCTCATGATCAGCAACAAGGATGTCTCCATCAAGAAAATCACAGAAGCGGACAAGAGATTGTTGGCTGCGATCCAGACTGGATTACCCCTCACCCCACGACCGTATGATGATATCGGCAAGATGATCGGGATGAGTGAGCATGAGGTCATTGACAGGGTTCAGCAGCTACAGCTTGGCGGAATCATCCGGCGGATGGGAATTATCGTCCACCACCGCCCCCTGGGATACAACGCAAATGCCATGGTGGTGTGGAACCTTCCGACCACTCTTGTAGACGAATTTGGGAAGAAGGTCTCCAAGCTGGATTTTGTTACCCTCTGTTATCAACGAAAAACTGATCCTGATGTATGGCCATATAATCTCTACACCATGATTCACGGCAAGGACCGGGAGAGTGTAATGAAGAGGGTAAATACCCTGCTGTCACTATCTCCGGTTAAGGATATTGACCACCAGATTCTATTCAGTAGTCGCCGCTTCAAACAGCAAGGTGCTCGTTACTTTTCATCCACAAGCAGAGCGGCAACTGCAGTTGCTCCTGAGCTAAAGCCTGAATAATCATGAGGAGAGAAGATGCTCCTGTTCTGGATACTATTAATCGCAGAATCATAAACAACCTGCAGGGCGGGTTTCCTGTTACTGAGTCCCCATACCGCGATATTGCCTTTAAAATCGGAATCACGGAAGATGAGCTGTTATGGCGGCTTGAGGTTATGAAAACCGATCAGATCTATTCAAGATTTGGGCCGCTCTATAATGCCGAGGCCCTTGGAGGGGCAGTTACTCTGGCTGCGATCAAGGTGCCTGAGGATGATTTCGAACGTGTAACCGAACTGGTTAATGCCCATGATGAGGTAGCCCATAACTACAGACGTTCACCATCCCCCCTCAATATGTGGTTTGTGCTATCAACCGAGAGTAGCGAGGAGATTAGCGTGGTACTTGATGAGATAGCGCAGGAGACCGGGCTCGAGGTCTACAATATGCCGAAGCAGAAAGAGTACTTTCTGGAGCTCAAACTCTTCGTCTGAGAAGTTTATATGGATGAGATAGATCGTAAAATAATTGCCGCCACTCAGTCTGGATTGCCCCTGGTAAATCACCCCTATCATGAGGTGGCAGAGTCGCTTGGACTCTCTGCAGAGGATGTAATGGAGAGAATGCGAGCCATGCTGGAGAGTGGCATTATCCGTAGAATCGGTATAATCCCAAACCACTACAAGCTTGGTTACAAGTCCAATGGAATGACAGTATGGGATGTACCTGATGAGGAGATTGATACTCTTGGCAAGTCTATTGGAAAACTTGAGTTTGTCAGCCACTGTTATCAGAGACCTCGCCATCTGCCGGAATGGCCATATAACCTGTTTGCCATGGTTCATGGAAAAACCCGCAATGAGGTAATGTCAAAAGCTAAACAGATTGAGGATATTATGGGGCAATCGGTGCGCTCTCATGACATTCTCTTCAGTGATGCTGTACTGAAAAAAACCGGGCTGCGCCTGCTCAAGGCACATAATAAAAACCAAGAGTAGAGAGTGCAGGATGTTTAGAATCAGCCAATACATGAAGGAGCTACGTACTCCAACACCCATTCAACCGACTCGGGCTCCATCTGGTCCAGTTGTGATCTGGAATCTGATCAGACGCTGCAATCTAACCTGTAAACACTGTTACTCAATCTCTGCTGATACCAACTTCAAGGGAGAGCTCTCCACTGAGGAGATTTTTACGGTGATGGATAATCTTAAACAGTATGGAGTAAAGGTGCTGATCCTCTCTGGAGGGGAACCTCTGATGAGACCGGATATCTTCGAGATCTCTCACCGAGCCAAAGAGATGGGGTTCTACGTCGGCCTCTCCACCAACGGAACATTGATCGACTATGACAACATAGACCGGATTGCAGCTGTTGGGTATGACTATGTGGGAATCAGTATCGACGGGATGCGTGAGACCCATGACCAGTTTCGTCGCAAAGAGGGAGCCTATGAGGAGGCAATGACTGGAATACGGCTATGTATGCAACATCAGATCAAGGTTGGATTACGCTTCACCCTTACCCAGGACAATGAGAATGAACTTCCCCAGATGCTGAAGATGCTGGAGATGAAAAATATCGAGAAGTTTTATCTGTCACATCTCAACTATGCAGGACGGGGAAACAAAAATCGTGAGGATGATGCATACCACCAGAGCACAAGACGGGCTATGGATCTGCTGTTTGAGTCAGCCATGCAATCTGTACAGCACGGTATTAAACGAGAGTATGTGACTGGCAACAATGATGCGGATGGCGTCTATCTACTGCACTGGGCGAGAAAAAATTATCCTGAACATGCTGATCATATTGAAGAGAAGCTGATGCAGTGGGGAGGAAATCAGTCTGGAGTGAATATCTCGAATATCGATAATCTGGGAAATGTACATCCAGACACCATGTGGTGGGACTATAACCTTGGCAACGTCAGGGAGAGGCCTTTCTCCGAGATTTGGGAAGATACCAGTGACCCTCTGATGGCTGGTCTCAAACAGCAACCACGAGATGTGAAGGGGCGCTGCAGAGAGTGCGCATATCTGAAAATATGTGGCGGCAACACCAGAGTACGTGCACTGCAGCTCAGTGGTGATGTCTGGGCAGAGGATCCCGGTTGTTATCTGACTGATGAGGAGATTGGGGTTTTATGAAAACATTAATAGCCTCTCTACTATTTATACTAACGCCCCTCCAGGCTGCAGAGCAGTCAGCAACCCTGGCTAATGAAGATCTCTATCAACAGAACTGTGCTGCCTGTCATGGTGCCGATCGACTTGGACTGGTAGGACCTGCACTGCTTCCGGAAAACCTGAAACGCCTGCGCAAGAAGGCTGCCATCGAGACAGTAACCAACGGACGCCCGTCCACCCAGATGCCCCCTTTTGACGAAAAGTTAAGTGGTGAGCAGATCAAGGCACTGGTCTCGCACATCTATACTCCACTAATGGATATTCCTGACTGGGGCGAGAGTGAGATAGAGAAGAGCTATATTAGTTACACCCCTCTCACCGCTCTACCAACAGAGCCTCAACACTATGCTGACCCACTAAATCTCTTTTTTGTGGTGGAGGCAGGAGACCACCATGCCACTATTCTGGATGGCGACAAACTGGAACCAATACACCGTTTCAAGACCCGCTTCGCGCTTCATGGAGGGGCCAAATACTCACCTGATGGACGTTTTGTCTATTTTGCCTCACGTGATGGATGGGTGACCCTGTTTGATCTCCACAGCATGCAGATGGTTGCCGAGATAAGAGCCGGTATCAATACCCGTAATATTGCTGTCTCCAGTGATGGCAATACAGTTGCTGTGGGCAACTACCTTCCACATAACCTGGTTCTGTTGAATGCCAACGATCTATCTCTAAAGAGTGTGATTCAGGTGGCGTCTGGAGGAGAGAGCTCGCGGGTCAGTGCGGTCTATGATGCCACACCACGTAACAGCTTTATTCTTGCACTCAAAGATCTGCCTGAGGTATGGGAGATCCCCTTCCCTACCGATGCTCAGCCAGAACCCGTCATCAGAAAAATCATGCTACAAGAGACTCTGGATGACTTCTTCTTTGATCAACAGTACAAACATCTGATCGGATCATCCAGAAAAGGCCAGGGCCAGGTAATTGATCTTGATCTGGGCAGAAAGATTGCAGACATCTCACTAGAGGGGATGCCCCATCTGGGATCAGGAATTAGCTGGAGGCGTGGTAATCAAACTGTAATGGCATCCCCAAACCTGCGCAAAAGTGCTCTTACCATCATTGATGTTAATAACTGGAAAACCATTGAGGAAATCAAGACCAAGGGGCCTGGATTCTTTATGCGCAGCCATGAGAATAGCCGTTACGCCTGGGCTGATGTCTTCTTCGGCCCCAACCGTGACCTGGTACATATTATTGACAAGCAGTCACTGGAGATTGTCAAAACAGTACGTCCCGCCCCCGGGAAAACCGCTGCCCATATCGAGTTTACCCGTGATGGACGTTATGCCCTGCTCAGTATCTGGGAGGAGGATGGTGCTCTGATAGTGTACGACGGAGATACCCTGGAGGAGATAAAACGAATCCCCATGAAGAAACCTGTCGGCAAGTATAATGTCTTCAACAAGATCACCAAATCCGAGGGTACCAGCCACTAGTACTCGGAAACTCTATCTCATCCCACGACGAGCTGCATAGGTGACAAACAGGGTTATGGTGAAGAGTGCCACAGCACCTGCCTGATGGGTTGATGCCAGATGAATTGGCACAACCAGTAAAAGCGTACTGATTCCGAGAGCCACCTGAATCAGCACCATTACCATCAGTGCATTCATCCCGCTACGGGCATATTTAGAGAGCTCTGCCTGTCGATATCGGAACCAGACAGTTATGGTTGCTATCAATACGGTAATTGCCAGGATGCGGTGGTCAAACTGTACTGTGGTTCTGTTTTCAAAGAAGTTGATCCAGAGCGGGCTCTCCCTGAAGAGACCATCAGGGATATACATTCCATTCATGTCCGGAAAGGTATTGTAACCATACCCTGCCTTGAGACCTGCAACAAACCCGCCCGAGAGTATAGTGATCACAATCAGGATAGTTAGCCAGCGTGATGTTCCATATAGTTTAGCCGAGAGATTTCTGCCCATTCTGAATTTGGCATTAGGAAGCAGATAGCCAAGCGCGGTCCAGAACAGGTATGCATAGATCAGGAATGCTGCCGCAAGATGTGCAGTCAGACGATACTGGCTAACATGAGGGTTATCAATCAACCCACTCTTGACCATGTACCATCCCAACACACCCTGAAGACCACCCAGGATGAACATCAGAATAAATCGTGGGATAGCCGAACGCTGAATCTTGCCGGTAACCCAAAAGTAGATGAATGGCAGCAGGAAGGCGAGGCCAATCAGACGCCCCAGAACCCTGTGCAGATACTCTAACAGGAAGATTGACTGGAAGCCTGCCAAGTCCATCCCCATATTGATCTTCTGGTACTCGGGGGATTGACGATAGAGGTCAAACACACGCTCCCACTCCATCTGAGTCAGTGGCGGAATCCACCCCATCAGTGGATCCCAATCCACCATTGAGAGGCCGGAGCCAGTCAGACGAGTAATCCCGCCAAGCACCACCATCGCATAGATAAGCAGGCAGACGGCAAGGAGCCAGATCCCGATCTGGCGATTGTGGTTATATGCTGAAAGAGAACTATACACCGCTCTCTATCCCCTTCTCTGTTCTCACACCAGTAACCGAAGAATAGATCAGCAGAGCAGCTATAAGCAATTGGGAAAGTGTAGAGTGAACTGAGGTCACAATCAGTGGAAGCTGCTCCTCCACCATGAGGCCACCAAGCTTGATCTGTACAAATAGCAGCAGTAGCAATATGAGTAGAAAATTTCTCTGACCTGAATCACCTCTCCTGAGGGCACGCAGCAACATTACCCCAAAATAGAGAATAGCAACCGCTGCCGAGAATCTGTGCATCATATGCATCTGAATTAAAGGATTTTCTGCCCACCAATATCCATTGCAGTCAGGTAGGGTTGTACAGGCCATGCCTGCAAATTTGGCAGAGACCATCCCGCCCTGCATAAACATGGTCAGTAGCAACATGGCACCGGCCAGCATAACCACCCTCTGCAATGAGAATCTCTGCTCCCAGCCAAAAACTCCAGCCATCAACAGGGCAGAAGAACCCAACAGAATCATTCCCCCCAAAAGGTTACCCATAACCACCCAGAGACCAAGTGATCCACCTGCGGTTATCCCCAGCCCTGCGAGCCACAATACAGTACCGCCCATGGTCACGGCATATTTCCTTAATCTGGCATCACTCTCTCCAGCCCTAATCAATACAATATTTACCAGCAACACAAGTATTGCAATAACACCAGCCAGGGTGCGGTGTGTCATGGTTGCTAAATGGTATTCACCCTCGGCAATACCGGCAAAACCCTTGGCCTCACCAGTTACTCCAACCTCACCATAACAGAGTGGCCGTTCAACACACTCCAGCCCGGACTTTACATGCCTGATATACGAGCTGGTAAAGTTGAGGGTCACCACCAGCAGAACTGTTATTACAACCAGATAACGGATATTCAACCTCATCTATTACTGCTCTCTTCGTTCTGGCCTCTCACCAAAGAGTTCATTTTTATTGTCTTGAATATATTCGTTATCTACCTTTCCAGCAACCAGGCGAATATGTTTGGGGTTTTTCTGCCAATCCACATGATCATAGCCCAGCTTGAAATCCCAGGCCCATGCACTTCCTCCCTGGAACGCATAGGTTGAAGCTGTCCAATAATCAGCGGCATGTCCATTAGGGAAGAAATTACGAAAGTTCGGGTCAATACTTCTGTCCTTGCTGATAAATGCTATAGAACCCATCTCTATATTCTCTGGCAGATGCCAATCATTCAGACCACAGATTCCCTCCTTGTTAACCTCTGCCACATAAGAGATCGCATCACAATCACTCCCTGCACAGCTGCCTCCATTGGCTACACCTATGAAATTCTCTCTCATCTCGGGGTCATACCAGGTATAGGTGTTGTCGGCAGAACGTAGCTCACCTGGCTCAGGCCTCTTTACCTCCCAGTGAAGCCCTGTTGATTTGTCATATACACACTCCCATGGGGCATCAGCATAATTTCCACTACCACTGTACACAGATCCATCTGCAGTTACTCTGACAAAGTTCTCCTCACGGATCTTTCTATCCTCATCTGTGAGCCCTTCGCATCCCATCAAAAATAGTGGGAACAGGATCAAGCCTATTACTTTTTTCATAGCCGATAAATTTCCTAATGACAAGTTTTTGGTGATCAGGTATCGCTTGTTGCGATCTGAATATGTGGCCCGCAGTATACTATTTTTTCAACCTGTTGAGCGATCAAAACATTCTATCGTCCGAGAGGTGAAGGTATGTACAATTAGGGGATCTTTAACTGCGGGCACAAATACAGAGAAAAGAGATGAGAGAGCTAAGTACGTTCTGGATTATCGGCATCATTTTAAATCTTGGGGTTGTTATATCCGCATTTGTCTGGCTCTTCAAAATAATGGAACGTCCAGACAAACAGACTAAAGAGCAAAACCGCAACAAATAACAACAATCTTGCCTGCTGCAGTGGATCACAAACTGTTGCGGTAGAGCAAGTGCTGAAGAGTTACCACAATGAACAGACAACCCGATTACCAACCCACCATCCCTGAAGCTGTCCAGCCATTAATCAGAGGGTGGATATATCTGGCGTTGGCCTCACTTATCGTCCCCGGACTGACAGCTGTACTTCTGGTGTTGCTGCGTACATTGGTAGTTGATTCGGCATCATGGACCGATCTGTTTCGTACTGCACTGGTTGTCCATGTAGACCTTTCTGTCTTTGTCTGGTTTCTTGCTATCGGGGGTGCGTTGTGGACCAGCATGCTGTCATCACCAACCATGGCTGCCAGATGGTCGCTGCGTCTGGCGGTAGCTGGCACGGTGATCATATCAATTGCTCCACTACTGGGGGCAACCACTCCGATAATGAACAACTATATTCCGGTACTGGACCATCCAATCTTTCATCTTGGTCTTGGTCTCTTTGCGGTCGGTATACTCCTTCTGGCCCCAGCCATCATGAAGAGACCCCCCAGGCTGTTTCCAGATAGTGGGAAGGGATTGATACAGCTTGGTGGATGGCTTGCCATGCTGGCAACAGTTATTGCGGCAATAACATTTATCCATACCTATACATCCATCCCTCCAGACCCAGATAGAGCGGCCGTCACCTATTATGAGATCCTGTTCTGGTCAGATGGACACATCCTGCAATTTACCTATACGACCCTGCTGGTAATTGCCTGGCTGGCATTGGGTTCTGCGCTCAAGATGGAGACTCTTCCCTCTCCAGGAAGCACTGCAACCATGCTGGTTGTCGGCTTTATCCCACTGATTATTGTGCCCTGGATTCTTGCCTCATTTGGGGTGCTCTCTGCAGAGTACCGTGGGTGGTTTACCTGGCTGATGCGTTATGGCAATAGTGTGGCGCCGATACTTGTATCGCTGTTCCTGCTGGCTGGACTGTTCCGCACCAGTATAAAGAGTGCTGAGCAGCGACCTCTTCACGCCTCCCTGGTTGCATCATTCATCCTGTTCGCCGCCGGCGGCATTATTGGATTTATGATCTCTGGATACAACACCATTATTCCCGCCCATTATCATGGATCCATTGTTGGGGTAACACTCGCCTTCATGGGGCTGGTTTACATCTTGTTGCCAAAAGTTGGGTTTACCGCCCCAAGCGGAAAAATGGCCACACTACAGCCTTACATATATGCCGTTGGGCAGCTTATGCATGTTGCAGGACTGGCGCTGTCAGGTGGCCACGGTGCAGCCCGAAAGAGTGTCGGTGGTTCTATAGGGGCAGATAATTTTTACGGTGCGCTGAGTGTCAGCTTTACCCGCATTGGCGGACTGCTGGCCGTAGTTGGCGGAGTGCTTTTTCTGGTGGTATGCTGGAAATCAATTCGTGCCAAACGAGGTTAGTTGGCGTTAATATATGGCTTTGCAATAGGAGATAGCAAGTATGGAAATGGTACTCTACACAGTAATAGCAGTTGTGCTCTATCTGGTATCAGACAGAATTCTAGGTTACCTGGAGTCAATGTACGGAAAAGTGCTTCCATACAGAAGCGTTATATTCTTTGTGATTATCCTGATACTTGCTGTCACTGTTTTCAGTATTATGGAGAATATCATGATGCCGGAAGATGGAGCGCTACTGAACAATGGCTCTTATCCATGGTCTGGCCGATAGAGTCCAAATCTCTTAACCAGAGACTATTTACCAGACTTTATTGATTGGATTTTACCTTTACCCCATAACGCTTATTGCTTTCGCACAGAGAGTTCTTGGAGCGCCAGCTGCCATTCTCCTGGGTATAGCTTGTTTTGGGAACCTCAATCTCTCTACCATTCTTGATCTCAAAAATTGTCACCTTACCAGGATCAGGCTCACGTACTCTCATCAATCTTCCGAGACTACATAGAGTATCTGCATAGTAGTGAATCGTCATATCCGAGTAGAAGCCACCCTCGCAGTCTGTATCACAGTAGTCCTCATTCTTGAATATATCGACAACTGCCTTGTACGTATACATTGGGCAACGTCTCTTACCAAAAAAATTACTCAGTATCCCCATACTCTCCCCTCCGGTAAATTTAGATAAATATTACTCAAAGATAAACTTCCCATGTTTTGCGTCAAAATCCACCACTACGATCTCTGCCGGAGCCATCTCAATATCCTTCTCAGCAATATAGTCAAACTCGTCACTGTCTACACTATCACGCATCTTCACTCCAAGCCTGTGTTTACCAGACGGCACTGTTATCTTCTGATAGGTATAGCCTGCAGCATCGTGGTGTAGCCCTGACGGCATGATGGTCTCCGAGTGAACCACCTCGCCATCAAGCTCCAGTTCAATAAAAATTGGAGAACGCTCTCTGGGACATACCACAGGCATTCGCATGTTTGGCGGAAGTTTGGCGAGCTGCTCAGGGGTCTGTTTAACACACTCCCCGGCTGGTTCACTGGTGTGAGCGAGACTGATCTTGATCAGTGCTGTATCAGGACCCATGTGGTTATATGACGGTGATGTAGAGAGGTATCCAACTACCGCCATAAACAGTCCATAGAGCACAACCTGACCGATTATCTGCATAACCTTGTTCATTGTTTAGTCTCCTCTCCACTGCCATCTTCACCATCCTGCTCACCGCTATAACTCTGCAGATAATCACGGAACTCGTTGATCTGTGAATCAAGTTTTTTCTGGTCAGGGCTCTCGGCACGGAAAATCCGGATACGATTACGATCAACTCGTGAGCGCAGCGCAGGCTTCCTGTCCTTATGAATCCTCCCATCAAGCCAGTGGTTACCTAGACGATAGTGACAGTTATTCTCCAGACAACCGGTTATAAATACACCATCGACATTGCCGCGCCTGAATGCATAATCAATGAATGAGGCTGGCAACATTCCTGTACACGGGAGGGTAACTACTGCGGTATCGCCACCTTTGTATCTCTCCAGCTCTGCTGCATGATCACAACCAAAGATAATAATACTGGTGTCACCATCCAGCTCTTCCAGTTTGGAGTTACACTCCTCACGCAACATATTGACTGACTCATGAGGCATATCGATGCCGGTTACCAGTGGATCCATTTTTCTGAATGGAGTTGATGATGGACAAGAGCCAGCGCAGATACCACAACTTGCACAGTAACTATCGTGTACTACTGCAACTTCATCATAAGGGAGATCATCAGTTCTTGGCTCCATTGTGATTGCACTGTATGGACAGTCATCCACACACTGGCCACAGCCATTGCACTCCTCCGGGAAGATCTCGGCAACTGGTGGCTGCTTCTTCTTGGGGAACCATGGAAGGATAATCAACAGAGCACTAACTGCCCACACCAGAGACCATACCGCCCACATTGGCCAATTATCAGCCAGTGGATATATATTCAGATAGAACCAGTCCAGGTTTATATCGGTTGGTACAGTATCAAGATTTGCCTGTTCATGGCTCACTGCAGGCTTGTACAGTGAGAGCGCAACCAGGGCAACGAGTGTTCCAATAGCCAGTCCACGTGGTGGATTAATCACTGAACGGCTTATACGCAGAAGATGAATCCAGATCCCGAACAGTAGAAAGATTGGCAGACCGATAACGTGGATAAATGCAATCAGGGTAAAGAACCGATCATTCATGTCATCGTTGGTCAGGAAGTTCCTGGCCATGGGCTCGGTAAAAATAGGCAGCCAGTCCATCATCTCTGATGATGCAATTGCAACATACTGGGCCATGGTATCCCATACCATCCAGTACCCAGAGATACCCAGCAATGCTGTCATCCAGAGCAGTGGCACCCCGGAAAACCATGAGAACCAACGAAAACTGCGGAACCGATCCAACACAAACTCACGAGTCAGGTGAAGGATAATGGTAATGATTGCGGCATCAGACGCATATCGGTGGAGACTACGCATGATTCCAGCAGACCACCACAACTCATTGCTCATATATTCCAGTGATGACCAGGCCCCGAATATACTGGATTCATAAAGCACAAAAACATATATTCCACTTACCAGAACAATCCAGAATAGATATACAGTAAGGGCTCCCAGATGGTACATGGGGTTCAGCTCTTTGGTAAAGAACATATTAAACCAACCCTCCATCGTAGAGACGGTGTACTCTCTGATTTTTTGTATACGATTAGTCATAAGTGATAATTTTATTGGGCCTTACTTAGCTCTTTATTATATTGCACGTGTCACATTACTATTCAAATATTTCTAAAATATTTCCATAATGTTATTTGCGTTTGTTAATCACAAACTCCTTGATCAGAAAATAGACCCCAATGGCAATAATCATGAAGCCGATAAACATACTGACAAAAATCGAGTAATCAAAACGATAACCGCCACTGGCAGGATCATATACAGTACAGAAGAAGCGCACACGATCCCCTATATTTGCAACAATTCCCCTATTGGTCGGGCGCTTATAGACCAACTCCTTGAGCGGTTCCATAAACAGCGGTGCATCGTAAGATTCACCATAAACCTGGGTATATATTTTACCCTGCTGGTCAACAATAGTTGCCTGCAGAATATGGTCAAATCCCCTGGTGGTCTTAATATAGGTAAAACCTACATCTTCAATAAACCTCTTCACACTGCCGCCGTCACCACTCAGAAAATACCAGTTATCGATATCAATGCTTCTCGACTTGGCGTAGTCCTCCATCATCTCCGGACTATCAATCATGGTGTCAAAACCGAGGGTAATAACATTGAATTTGTCAGAACCAAGTGATTCATTGGCAATCGCGACCATCTTTTTAAGATGCTCGGTAGTCATCTGGCATATATGGTAACAACTGGTGTATACCAGATTAACCACTAACGGCTTGTTGCGGAAACTTTCAAGATGAACCGGCATCCCGTTAATATCGGTGAAGGTATAGTCTGACAATAGATTACCAACCGCCCCCCTGCTCTTTTCAAGGGCTGACGCGTGGTCAAAAACATTATCTTCTGCAGTTGCAGAGAGTGATATCTGCGCAACACCAAGAAATAGAAGCACCAGAGATGCCGTAGAGAACCTAAGGCTGCTGTATAGCCACTTGTACACAGAGAGATCCTCTAGGTATTTTTAATCAGACCAGCTGAATATCAACAACAGCTGCAATCAATAGTAGTGTCAGCTGAAAAAGTGATGCGTAAAAACTGGACATTGCCGTGTCCCGATTGGTATCACGGATAAGTACAATATTTTTATAGAGGAAGTAAAAACCACCAACTGCGGCACCTACAAAATAGACAGGACCCAGTCCCAGATCAAAAAATAGTGGGGAAAATGATACGCTCACAAGAAGTATGGAGTTACCAAAGATTGCCCATGCCGCCTTGTGGTCACCAACAACTACAGGAAGCATCGGAATCCCGCCACGCGCATAATCGTCATGCAGGGTTATCGCCAGACTCCAGAAATGTGAAGGGGTCCACAAAAAGAGGACCACAGCAAGAATAAGTGGAAATGTATCCAGACCGGTTGGATTTACTGTTGCAGCACCAGCCAATACAGCAAAACTACCGGCAAGTCCGCCAACAACAATATTGAGCCAGGTTCTACGCTTTAACCACCATGTATAGACAAACGCATAGAAAAAGGCACCAAGAAAAACATAAAATGCGGCTACGCCATTCAATATATAGGCGGCACTAAGAACAGACACGAAGAGTAGAGCGTAGAGGAACAGTGGCCAGCCAATACCGGCCTTGATCTCACCAGTTACAAATGGGCGATTGCGTGTTCTCTCCATGCGTCCATCATAATTACGCTCAAGATATTGGTTAAACCCACCTGCACTTGCAGATGAGAGCAGAACAACAACCAACAGGGTCAATATCTGTGGTAGCGGGACAGATGGCCCTGGAGTAACGGCCAGCCCGACAAGCGCTGTAAGCGCAATGGTGACGCCAATACGTAACTTAAAGATATTTGCAATTTGCTTAAATCCAAGCACCACGATGCTATTACCTCGTTAATTCAGAACTTGTACTATGCTCCCATTATAACAGAGCAACCTAATATACAATAAAAAACAGGGGCAGGCGGGAAGCCTGCCCCTGAATTTTGGTCCGCTTATGCAAGTCCCCAGACAGATGCCAGGTACTTCCAGTTAACGAAGTAGTAGAGAACAAAGGTAACGAGGAAGGCTAGAGCCAGAACAAATGTTCCTGGAGCAATAAACCATCCCATACCGATCTTGCCGTGACCCTCATCTGCAGGAGCGCGCATCAGCATTGCTGGTTTCTCTGTAGTGTAGCTGTCAATGCCACGGAACCCCATGAACCCAACCTTGCTATCAGCCTTCTTGCCGAAGAGCAGTGTGCCCACTGTCAGCAGACAGAATATGGCACCGCCAAGAACCGCAAGGATTGCAAAGATACCGGCCAGACCCATAATGGTATAGGCAATCGCAGGATACTCATATGCATAAGGAGCACCAGTAAATGCCATATCCCAATGTCTACGTGCAACACCCATGGTACCAGCACCCATCAGGAAGAGGGATACACCCGCCATGCCAAGACCGAAGAGGTATGGCTGCAGTTTGGCAATTGATGGGAAGATGATCTCACGACCAAACAGAGTTGGTAGCAGGAAGTATGTTACTGACATAAACGCCATTGTTGTACCCAGTACCACAGTTGCGTGGAAGTGACCTGGAACATAGATGGTGTTATGGATGATCAGGTTAATCTGCTCAACACCCATGACCACGCCCGAGATACCACCGAGGAATCCGAAACCGATCAACGAAATAAACATTGAGGAGAACACAGGATTACCCCAAGGCGCCTTCTTCAGCCACTGGAAGAGACCACGATTGAGCCCTTTCATACGCTGAGCAACCTCAATGGATCCTGGAACAGTCAATCCGTGAATCATACTAGCCAGTACAGCGAGGTACATTGCATAACTGGTGTTGAATACCTTCCATACAGAACTCACACCTGGGTCAACCAGAATATGGTGAGCAGAAGCAAGCTGGAGGAAGAGGATGTACAACAGGAATGCTGAACGACTGATCTTCTCTGACATTGGTTTTGCCCCAAACAGAAGTGCTGCAACCATGTACCAGATTGAGATATGGGCGGCAACGTTGATCTGCTGTGAAGAGTGGCCAAGTGCCCACCAGATAACTCGATACATCAGTGGATCGATATTTGAGATCAGTCCAAGAGACCAGAGGAACGTAGGAATCAGAATGATTGCACCAGATGCGATGGTAAAGACAGCAATGATTGCTGCAACTGTTGCACCAAATACAACCAGAGGAACTGACCCTTCATAACTCTTCTCCTCTTTGGCAATTACAAGCGTACCGAAGAAGATGAAACAACCGATCAGAGCACCAACAGCAAACAGAATAAGCCCAAGATAAAACAGGGGATCTGCTGGCATTGGCACATAAGAGGTCATCATCACACTGGAGTTACCCATAATGATGGCATAGTTGGTAATCAACGCACCAACAAGCATAAGGCCGAACTGAACCCAACCCCATCTTGGTGTTGCCAATCTCGAACGCAGTAGCGTTGATGAGGCAAAGTAGAGTACTGCCATCTCAAAGAAGATGATATAGATAATCAACATATCGATACCGTGACCAGTCAGTGCCTGATAGAACTGACCGGCTGGAAGTATATGCAGTGTTGGCATACGTGTAGCCGTTACCAGCGCAGCAAGGATTCCACCAATAAGGAGGAATACCGTAGCAGCAATAGCATTGGCCTTCATTAGATTTTCCGCATTCTTGTGAAAGACAAGCCCTGTGCCTGTCTCTGTACGGAATAGTGGTTTTGCGAAACTCATTATTAATTACCCCTTATTCTGTAACGTAAATTTTACTGGTCATGAAATGATGACCTACACCACAATACTCATTACAGATTATTGTGAACTCACCAGTCTGGTTTGGCGTAATTGTTATTACTGACTCATAACCAGGCAGAACTTGAGTATTTACATTGATTGGCTGTACAGAAAAACCGTGCTGCCAGTCAATTGAAGAGAGATGGAGACGATATGACTCGCCCTTCTTCAGCTCCAGAGCTGGGTACCACTGCCACTTCTTGCCAAGCATATAGACATCACTGCCAACAGGAGGAGCCACAACCGGCACATTCCAGTTAGTCTCTCTACGCACTTCGTGTGCAGCAACCATGGCATCAACCTCTGCCTGAAACTTTTCAGGGGTGGTTTTATATGCCTCATTGGAGAGGTTCTGGTTTCCATAGATGTGCCAGATAGGCATCATCGCAAACATGAACAGGCACCAGATCAGTGCGATCGCGACCCATAATCCCTCGGAACGATCTACCGGAGTTTTCCACCAGATGGTTTCTGCTGGGGGTAGTATTGAACTCATAACAGACTCTCCTCCTTAATTATGGGGCCATGGGGATAGAGATGATCTCCATAATTCCCCACATGGTATAGAAAACGGTTGGTACGGCTATTCCAAGAAATAGCAACAAGAATGGGTTATCGAGCAAGCGCTGCATTGCAGGTACTCTCTCTTCGTTTGTCTGTTCTTCCACTAGTTGACTCCCTCTGATGTTATAA
>NZ_CEYDPX010000026.1:16867-19934 GCF_982804495.1 Candidatus Thiopontia autotrophica
CTGATGTTATAAAAAATATTAACTGGTTAATTTGACCTATCTGCCCGCCACAAAGCGGATACAGATACACCGCAGGTTAGGCCAGTGATTTATACCCTTTAACCAACTATAGCTACTTGACCTAGGTCAAATTGAAACAATACTGAAACAATTAACTAACTGTAGTGGCCGTCTCATTGTAACAATAATTTCAATATAACAGAGCTGAACATCCCTTAATTTATGGTTAATTATCCTGCCCAAAAGGGGTTAAATTGATTTAAATCAGGTAATTTGTAAAGATGCCTCAATGCCCCCAGCAGTACGGTTGTTCAACGCAACTTTCCAACCATTTACATCTGCAAGATTTTTTACAATTGCCAGGCCAAGACCACTACCACCACTCTTGTCTGAACGGGACTCATCAACCCGATAAAAAGGTTGAAAGATATTTTTTAGATCTTTTTCAGGAATTCCCATGCCACGATTAAGAACACGGATAATTGTATGCTCTGGTGAACAATCCAGCCTCACCTCCAGACTCTCTCCATCTCCGTAACGGTATCCATTATCGAGATAGTTTGAGAGAATTCTATGCAACGCAGACAGGTCTATCTCTTTTTTGCACTGCCCGCTGTCGGCCCGCCACCCAACACGCATGCCGCCGCGAACTTTTCTATCTACCACCTCCGTTATCGCCCTGTTCAAATCAGTAAGCTCAAGCTTTCCCTGCTTGCCTCCCCGGGCAAACTCCATCGCCTCACTGATCATCTGATCCATCACATCCAGGTCGTCGATAATTCCCTCAACCAGCTCCGGACTCTGCTCTCTGGAGAGCATCTCTATACTGAGGCGCATGCGGGCAAGTGGGGTTTTGAGATCATGCGATATACCCACCAGCATGGTTGATCTATTTTCAGTCAGATTCTGAACGCTCTTTACCATCCAGTTAAATCGCTGCACCAGCGATGAAAACTCTGCGGGCCCCTTCTCTGGCAGAGGCTTGGGATAAGATCCCATAGCCATCTCCCCAACTGCACCACGCAACTTATTAATTGGCATAAGCAGCCAGCGGGTAAGATAGTAGACCAATACCATAGAGAGAAAAAATACTGCCAAAAACACCAACAACAGCACAGAGGGATTTAGACACCCCTTGCGCTCTTGGGAGAACCCTATACGTATTGATTTTCCTGTTTTGTGCTTTCCCCAAACTACCGGCAGATCAACCCAATAGTGGCCATGATCATGTCCATATGGATCATGATCACTCTCCCACATGGTTATGGGAACACCAAAACGTTCCTCAATTTCATCATCAACAAAGTGCCAGAACGGGATACGCCACTCTGCCGGTCTGATCTTCAGATCTGGGGAGCCCAGTATGAAACCGGTGAACTCATTCTCTCTCTCTGTACCATCAAACTCACCAGCAAGACGCAGAAGGGATGGGTTCTCTCTTATCTTCTCCAGGGCATCAACAAAGTGGTTAACCCTGGTCTCCACATTGGGCATCACCATCTGCTTGAAAAAGATAATGAAGGTAATCAACTGCAAGAAGAAAATCCCCAGCCCCACCAGAATCATGGTGCGACTATATAGGCTTTTTGGTAGTTTTAGTGGAAAGCGCACAAATCAGCTACTGGTGGAGAATATATAACCAACACCCCGTACAGTCTTGATAAAAACCGGATGGTGTGGATCTGCCTCAATCTTCTTGCGAAGCCTGGTGATTCTGACATCAATACTTCGATCGAAGGCCTCTTCTGAGCCACCATCCAGCAGGTCAAGCAGGTGATCTCTACTCAGTACATGGTTGGGGTGCTCAACCAGATGTCTCAACAGCTCAAACTCCCCACTGGTCACCTCTACAGCCTCTCCATTCTTGGTTAACGAGTAGCTGTTAAGGTCTACCTGATAATCTCCAAATGATACGGTATTTTGATCTTCTGCCCCTGCATCAGCTCTATCGAGTCGCCGTAAAACAGACTGAATTCGAGCCAGCAGCTCTCTTGGATTGAATGGTTTGGCCAGATAGTCATCCGCCCCCATCTCCAGCCCCACAATCTTGTCAATCTCCTCCCCCTTGGCGCTGAGGATAATGATCGGAATATTGCTGCTTGCACGAAGTCTGCGTGCAATAGAGAGTCCATCCTCACCCGGCATCATAAGATCCAGCACAATCAGATTTGGAGAAAATCCAGGGAGAACACTATCCATCTCCTCACCATCCTCTGCCGTCTCTACCTCATACCCCTGCTCATTGAGGTATCTGGAGAGCAGATCTCTTAGCTTTTGGTCATCATCAACAATCAGAATCTTGTTTTTTTCTCCCACAATACCCCCTTTTAATCAACCAGTTACTCTAAACCAACCCATAGAAACATACTGAAATAGTAGGAAATTTTACTGTAACAGCTGATCCATATAATAGTCCACAACTTAAACAAAATAAGGAATTACATTATGAAGTATTCAAACAAAATTATCACAACAGTTGCTGGAACACTATTGATCTCTGGTTCCGCTATGGCCTCTATAGCTGACGACCATACAGAGGCTGGATGGTCATCAGAGAACATGAGTGAGAACTATAGTGGCGAGCAAGTTAGCTACTCTGGGACTCCTCTCTCTGCAGAAGAGCTGAATGACAATGGTTTCAACTGGTCATCAGAGAGTCTTAGCAGCAACTTCCAGGAAGTTCGCTACACATTCGACGACTTTCTTGAGGAAAGTGGCTTTAACTTTTAATCCTTAACGGATTGAAACAATCTGAAATAGTGGTGAAACAACAGAGAAATGGTTGCCCACTATGATGAGAGTCGTGAACAGACACTGGAGGCCTCTCCCTCCTCCTCGATAGTCTCCAGTGTCTGTTCAGCTTGTTTATAGACAATTACCAATAACGAGAATAAGACCATGAAAAATATGACTAAAAATATTATCAATTTTGTAATGGATCCACTGGGCGAAGGATTCATTGTTATAGGCTCAATGCTCATGTTCGCTCTATTTGCCCTTTAGATAAAAGTTGTCCTCCCCCTAAATCCGATACACATTTCGAAGCTGTGTATCGGATTTTTTATTG
>NZ_CEYDPX010000027.1:0-15673 GCF_982804495.1 Candidatus Thiopontia autotrophica
CAGTAGCTCAACTGGCAGAGCAGCGGTCTCCAAAACCGCAGGTTGGGGGTTCGATTCCCTCCTGGCCTGCCATTTATTTTTGTTGGTTTGGTGTGAGTGGTTTTTTTTAGAATAACGGTAAAGCGAATAGTTGGATGGCAGACAAGATTAAATTAGCGGTTGCAGTGTTGATATTGGCAGCAGGCATGGTGGCATTTTATGTGTTGTCAGAGCAGTCGGCGCTACTGCGTACGCTTGGGCTGTTGGTGCTGGTTGGTGTCAGTGCGGCAATTGCACTGCAGACAGAAGCAGGACGTTCTGGCTGGAGTTTCGTCTCTGGGGCAAGGACAGAGGCGCGCAAGGTGGTCTGGCCAACACGAAAAGAGACTACACAGACCACCATGATGGTTGTGGTGATGGTTATTATTGTCGGAATTTTGCTGTGGCTACTGGACATGGGATTAGTCTGGGCAGTTAAGGTATTTACAGGGAACTAATTGATCATGACAAAGAGATGGTATGTGGTCCATGCCTATTCAGGCTTTGAGCATCAGGCAGCACGTTCTCTGAAGGAGCGCATTACTCTTGAAGGAATGGAAGAGTCATTTGGTGAAATCCTTGTACCTTGTGAAGAGGTTGTTGAGATGCGTCCGGATGGGAAAAAGCGTAAAAGTGAGCGCAAATTCTTTCCTGGTTATGTGCTGGTTCAGATGGATATGAATGATAGTGCATGGCATCTGGTGAAGGATGTGCCGAAAGTGATGGGCTTTATTGGTGGCACAGTGGATCGTCCTGCACCAATTACGGACAAGGAGGCAGAAAATATTCTGCAACGTATCCAGGATGGAATTGAGAAGCCACGTCCCAAGGTACTATATGAGGCTGGTGAGATGGTGCGTGTTACTGACGGACCATTTGCTGACTTCAATGGTGTGGTGGAAGAGGTGAATTACGAAAAGAGCAAGCTGACCGTATCGGTTCAGGTATTTGGACGCTCTACTCCAGTTGAACTTAATTTTGGTCAGGTGTCAAAGGGGTAATAATTTTATAGCTCAGAATGGTTCTGTCAGACTGTTTTGAGTGTTGTGTAACGGGGAGTTGGCTGGGGCCTGTTTTAGCGAGTGGCCACCAACGTTTGAACCCATACTAGGAGAGTACAATGGCAAAGAAGATTGAGGCCTACATTAAGCTGCAGGTTCCTGCAGGTGAGGCAAATCCAAGTCCGCCCGTTGGCCCTGCGCTGGGTCAGCACGGTGTAAATATTATGGAGTTCTGTAAGGCTTTTAATGCGGCAACACAGAGCCTTGAGAAGGGGATGCCTGTCCCTGTGGTTATTACGGTCTATAACGATCGTAGTTTTACCTATATTACCAAGACACCTCCAGCATCAATTCTGCTGAAGAAGGCTGCTGGTATCAAATCTGGTAGTGGCGAGCCTCATATTAATAAAGTGGGTACGGTAAATCGTGCTCAACTTGAGGAGATTGCAACTACCAAGATGGCTGATTTGAACGCAAACGACATGGATGCAGCAGTACGTATTATTGCAGGTAGTGCGCGTAGCATGGGTCTGAACGTAGAAGGCGTGGAGGGAATGTCCTGATGGCCAAGATGACTAAAAGAGCAAAGGCAATTGCTGAAAAGGTAGAGACTGGAAAACAGTACGATGCTACTGAGGCATTTGATCTGTTGAAGGATATCTCTTCAGTAAAGTTCTCCGAGGCTGTTGATGTAAGCATCAACCTCGGTGTTGACCCTAGAAAATCAGATCAGGTTGTTCGTGGCTCGACTGTGCTGCCAAATGGTACTGGCAAAACTGTTCGTGTAGCAGTATTTGCCCAGGGTGCCAATGCGGATGCGGCAAAAGAGGCTGGTGCCGATATAGTTGGAATGGATGATCTTGCGGCGACAATCAAGGGAGGCGATCTGAACTTTGATGTTGTGATTGCATCACCTGATGCGATGGGTGTTGTTGGTCAGCTGGGACAAATTTTGGGTCCTCGTGGTCTTATGCCAAACCCCAAGGTTGGAACTGTAAGCCCTGATGTTGCTGGTGCGGTTAATAATGCCAAGTCAGGACAGGTTCGTTACCGTACAGATAAGGCAGGTATTATCCACTGCTCAATTGGCAAGGTAGATTTTTCTGCTGATCAATTGATAGGAAATCTGCAGGCATTGCTGGTAGACCTGAACAAGAAAAAACCAAGCGCTGCAAAAGGTGTTTTTCTGAAGAAAGTGACTGTTTCCACAACCATGGGACCAGGACTTGCTTTGGATCATACCTCTCTGGAGGCGTAACTGACGTTAGATAACGTTGGGAAGAAACTTTGCACTGTTGACTGCTCGTAGTACGAGAATTCAATAGTCGTCAAAGACCGTGGGTTCCTCTGGTTTAATGTTTGCCAAATGGTGAACGCCCACGCAGACGGTACGCAGACATTATTGATGTTGCTGTTGTGCCGTTAGGCGGATGATTTAGCTTTTAATAGCAAAAATCATTCTTTAGTGCGCATTGTGCGCGAGAAGGTGGATGGATCAATTGATCCAACTGCTCTTTGTTAGTAAGGAGAAATGTACGTGGCATTGAATCTTGAACAGAAGAAAGCCGTCGTCGCAGAGGTCAGTGAAGTAGCTGCCTCCGCACTCTCCGTTGTTGCGGCTGAGTATCGTGGACTCACCGGGGAAGAACTGACCGAGTTGCGAGTCAAATCTCGTGATGCTGGTGTGCGGATCAGGGTTGTTAAAAACTCTCTGGCACGTCGAGCATTTGAAGATACAGGCTACGCATGCATGAATGAGGCGCTGGTTGGGCCTCTGATTCTTGGTTTCTCTCAGGAGGATCCAGGTGGTGCGGCTCGGGTAATGAAGGACTTTTCCAAGGAGCATGACAAGCTAGTTGTCAGAGCACTCTCCCTGGGAGACTCCTTGATGGATGCTTCCCAGTTGAACGCGGTTGCTAGTCTGCCTACTTATGATCAGGCGATCTCTATGTTGATGAGTGTTATGAAAGCACCAGTTGAGAAGTTTGTTCGTACTTTGGCTGAGCCACACAGCAAGATGGTTCGTACCATTGCAGCTGTACGTGATGTAAAAGAGGCGGCGTAATCAGTTTGCGTAACAACGTTTGTAGTAAATGATGACATAACAGTAATTTTTTAAGTATTTAGGAGAAATAAAATGGCAGTAAGTAAAGACGATATCCTGGAAGCCATTTCCAACATGAGTGTAATGGAGGTCGTAGAACTGATCTCTGATATGGAAGAGAAGTTTGGCGTATCTGCAGCAGCAGCTGTAGCAGTTGCAGCAGGCCCAGCTGCTGGTGATGCCGGTGGTGCCGCTGAAGAGCAGACTGAGTTTGACGTGGTTCTTGCTAGCTTTGGTGAAGCAAAAGTTGCAGTTATTAAGGCTGTACGTGCAGCAACAGGTCTGGGTCTGAAAGAGGCTAAGGGTCTGGTTGAATCTGCACCTGCTCCTGTCAAGGAAGCTGTTTCCAAGGATGAAGCAGAAGAGCTCAAGAAGACTCTGGAAGAGGCGGGCGCAACCGTCGAGATCAAGTAAGCAAGTCTTGATTGACCAATCGCAGACTGATGCGATTTGGCTGGCGGCATTTTGCCGCCGGCCTTTTTGCGCTGTTAGAGCAGTGTTTGTTTCTGCAATAACAGCGATTCGTGCGGCTATTAGTTTTCGGCCGTACATGTTAGTGACACAAGATAGATAGAGGGTTCCAATGGCATACGCTTTCACTGAGAAGAAAAGAATTCGCAAGAGTTTTGGTAAACGTCCAAACGTTATGGATGTTCCTTACCTGTTGGCAATTCAGCTGGATTCATTCAGGGATTTCCTGCAGATGGGAGTTGCCGTAGAAGACCGCAAGAGTAGCGGGCTACAGGCAGCATTCAACTCGATTTTCCCCATTGAGGCCTACTCTGGAAATGCGGCATTGGAATATGTCAGTTATAGACTGGGAACTCCTGCATTTGATGTAAAGGAGTGTCAGCAGCGTGGCATGACATTTGCGGCCCCACTTCGTGTCAAGGTGCGTCTGATCATTTATGACAAGACCTCCAAGAACAAGGTTGTAAAAGATATTAAGGAGCAGGAAGTCTATATGGGGGATATCCCTCTGATGACAGACAATGGAACTTTTGTAGTGAACGGTACCGAGCGTGTTATCGTTTCGCAACTACACCGTTCTCCTGGTGTCTTTTTTGAGCACGACAAGGGTAAGACACACTCTTCTGGCAAGTTACTTTTCTCTGCAAGAGTGATTCCCTACCGTGGTTCATGGCTTGATTTTGAGTTTGATCACAAGGATCTTCTCTATGTGCGAATTGACCGTCGCAGGAAGATGCCTGCAACAATTCTATTGCGTGCACTAGGCCTCTCTACACAAGAGATGCTGGACAGATTCTTTGAAATGGACCGTTTTTTCTGCGGCAATGATGGTATAAGTTTCGAGGTGATTCCAGAGCGTCTGCGTGGTGAGATCGCAGCATTTGATATCAAGGCCGGTAAAAAAGTACTGGTGGAGACGGGGCGCAGGATTACTGCACGTCATATCCGTGAGATAGAAAAGGCAGGCGTTAGCTCACTGGAGGCTCCACAAGAGTTTGTTATCGGTAGAGCACTGGGCCATGATCTGGTAGATACCGAGACTGGTGAATTGATTGCCTCTGCAAATGATGAGATTACAGAAGAATTATTGGAGCAGATTGTTGAAGCAGGAATCTCTGAGTTCCAGACACTCTTTATCAATGAGCTGGACCGAGGAGCATACCTTTCTGAGACATTGAGAAATGATTCTGCTGCCAGTCAGCTTGAGGCGCAGGTTGAGATCTACAGGATGATGCGTCCTGGTGAGCCGCCTACACGGGAATCAGCAGAAAACCTGTTCCACAGTCTCTTCTTTACTCTGGATCGTTATGACCTCTCTGCTGTAGGGCGCATGAAGTTCAATCGTCGTCTCTCACGTGAGGAGTTGACTGGCGAAGGCGTACTGTTGAATGATGATATTGTTGATGTGATTAAGGAGTTGATTAACATCAAGGATGGTCGTGGTGTTGTTGATGATATTGATAACCTTGGAAATCGTCGTATTAGAAGTGTTGGCGAGATGGCGGAGAATCAATTCCGCATCGGTCTGGTTCGAGTTGAGCGCGCAGTCAAGGAGCGTCTGAATATTGCAGAATCCGAGGGGTTGATGCCTCAGGAGCTGATTAATGCAAAGCCAATCTCTGCAGCAATCAAGGAGTTCTTCGGTTCCAGTCAGCTATCTCAGTTTATGGATCAGGTTAACCCTCTCTCTGAGGTTACCCATAAACGCCGTATCTCTGCATTGGGCCCGGGCGGCCTGACTCGTGAGCGTGCCGGGTTTGAGGTGCGTGATGTGCACCCAACTCATTATGGACGTGTCTGTCCAATTGAGACCCCTGAGGGGCCGAATATTGGATTGATCAACACTTTGGCGGTTTATGCTCGTACCAATGAGTATGGTTTCCTTGAAACCCCTTATCGTAAGGTTGTTGATGGACAGGTAACAGATGAGATTGAGTATCTCTCTGCTTACGATGAGGTTAATTTCCATATTGCGCAGGCAAGTGTAAATATGAGCGCGTCTGGCAAGTTGCAGGATGAGCTCCTCTCCTGTCGTTACCAGAATGAGTTCACCATGGCCTCGCCAGATGTCATTGAGTATATGGATGTCTCTCCTCGACAGATTGTCTCCGTTGCAGCCTCGTTGATTCCATTTCTTGAGCACGATGATGCAAACCGTGCATTGATGGGAGCAAATATGCAGCGTCAGGCAGTTCCAACCATGCGTGCAGAGAAGCCGCTGGTAGGGACAGGGATTGAGCGTGATGTTGCTGTGGATTCTGGTGTTACAGTAGTTGCCAAACGTGGTGGCATGGTTGATTTTGTTGACGGTGGACGAATAGTTGTTCGTGCGAATGATGATGAAGCTATCGCTGGTGAGTCTGGTGTAGATATCTACAACCTTACCAAGTACACAAGATCAAACCAGAATACCTGCATAAATCAGCGTCCATTAGTGAAACCTGGCAATCAGATAACACGTGGTGATGTTCTTGCAGATGGCCCATCCACCGATATGGGTGAGTTGGCACTGGGACAGAATCTGACAGTCGCATTTATGCCATGGAATGGTTATAACTTTGAGGATTCTATACTCATCTCTGAACGAGTAGTTGAAGAGGATCGTTACACCACGATTCATATCGAAGAACTTACCTGTATGGCACGAGATACAAAACTTGGTTCTGAGGAGATCACTGCAGATATCCCAAATGTGGGAGAGCATGCTCTTGGTCGCCTTGATGAGTCCGGTATTGTATATATTGGTGCAGAGGTAAATCCTGGTGATATTCTGGTAGGTAAGGTGACACCTAAGGGTGAGACGCAGCTGACTCCAGAGGAGAAGCTGTTGCGCGCCATCTTTGGTGAGAAGGCATCAGACGTGAAAGATACCTCGTTGCGTGCCAAATCCTCAATGGCTGGAACAGTGGTAGATGTTCGTGTCTTTACCCGTGACGGCATCCAGAAAGATAAGAGATCTCTCGATATTGAAGAGATGGAGCTTGATGATGTCCGCAAGGATCTGAAGTCTCGTCAGGATATTATCGAAGAGGATCTTTTCCAGCGTCTTGAGAAGTTGTTGACTGGCAAGATGGCTGATGGCGGCCCTGGATCAATCAAGTCTGGAGATAAGGTAACGAAGACCTATCTTAAGGATCTTGGTCGTGAGAAGTGGTTTGAAATTCGCATGCGCAACGAGGATGTGAATCAAAAGGTTGAACTGGTTCGAGAGCAGCTCAAGCAGCAGCGCGAAGAGATTGAGACCATCTTTGAAGAGAAAAAGGGAAAGATCACCGGCGGAGATGATCTGGCACCTGGTGTACAGAAAATGGTGAAGGTCTATGTTGCAGTGAAACGCCGCATTCAACCTGGCGACAAGATGGCAGGACGCCATGGTAACAAGGGTGTTATCTCCAGGATTGTTCCGGTTGAAGATATGCCACATAGAGAGGATGGAACTCCTGTTGATATTGTTCTGAACCCATTGGGTGTACCTTCTCGTATGAATATCGGTCAGGTGCTTGAGGTTCATCTTGGATGGGCAGCCAAGGGGCTAGGCATTAAGATTGCCGGCATGCTCGATAGTGATTCTGGCGTGAAGGACGTTAGAAAATTCCTGGATAAGGTATACAATGTAAGCGGCCAGAATGAGGATCTGGAGTCACTGAATGATGATGAAGTGATGGAGATGGCAAATAACCTGAGAGGTGGTGTGCCAATGGCTACACCGGCATTTGATGGTGCCAATGAGAAAGAGATCAAGCGTATGCTGAAGTTGGCTGATCTCCCTGAAAGTGGCCAGACCACACTTTTCGATGGACGCACTGGTGAGGCCTTCGAGCGTCAGGTGACCGTTGGTGTCATGCATATCATTAAACTTAATCATCTGGTTGCAGACAAGATGCATGCCCGTTCAACAGGACCATACAGCCTGGTTACTCAGCAACCTCTTGGTGGTAAGGCTCAGTTTGGTGGTCAGCGCTTTGGTGAGATGGAGGTCTGGGCACTTGAGGCCTATGGTGCCTCTCATGTCCTCCAGGAGATGTTGACTGTTAAATCGGATGACGTTTCAGGACGTACCAGGATGTACAAGAATATCGTGGATGGTGATTATCGAATTGAGGCAGACCTGCCTGAATCATTCAACGTACTGTTGAAAGAGATTCGTTCGTTGGCAATTGATATTGATTTGGAACAGGTGGATTAGATACAGCTAAAGATTGCTGATTATTTACCCTGACCACAACGTGTTCCATTAGGAGAAGAGAATGAAAGACCTACTCAATTTTTTGAAAGCTCAACAAGAGACCAAGGATTTTGATGCAATCCGTATTGGATTGGCATCACCGGAGAAGATTCGTTCCTGGTCATTTGGAGAGGTCAAGAAGCCAGAAACTATCAACTATCGCACCTTCAAGCCGGAGCGTGACGGTCTTTTTTGTGCCAAGATCTTTGGTCCAACCAAGGACTATGAGTGTCTCTGTGGAAAATACAAGAGACTGAAGCATCGTGGCGTGGTGTGCGAGAAGTGCGGGGTTGAGGTAACGCTATCCAAGGTCCGCCGTGAGCGTATGGGACATATCGATCTGGCCAGCCCTGTTGCCCATATCTGGTATCTGCGCTCCTTACCGTCACGCCTTGGTATGTTGCTGGATATCACCCTGAAGAATATTGAGCGTGTTCTCTACTTTGAATCATTTATCGTCATCGAGCCAGGAATGACAGATCTGGAGCGTGGCCAGTTGTTGACTGATGATCAGTATCTGGATGCGATTGAGGAGTGGGGAGATGAGTTTGATGCCCGTATGGGTGCAGAGGCAATTGATCAGCTAATTCGCGGGATGGATCTGCAGGTTATTTCTGCCCAGTTGCGCGAGGATCTCGCCGCAACCAAATCAGAGGCCAAGACCAAGAAACTATCCAAGCGTCTGAAGCTGGTTGAGGGTTTCCTGGAGTCCGGCAACAAGCCGGAGTGGATGCTGTTGCGTGTATTGCCAGTATTGCCGCCAGAGCTGAGACCACTGGTTCCTCTTGAGGGAGGACGTTTTGCAACCTCTGACCTGAATGATCTATATCGTCGAGTCATCAACCGTAATAACCGGCTCAAGAGACTGTTGGATCTCTCTGCACCTGACATTATTGTCCGTAACGAGAAACGCATGCTACAGGAGTCTGTAGATGCACTATTGGACAATGGTCGTCGTGGTCGTGCAGTAACTGGAACCAACAAGCGCCCACTGAAATCTCTGGCTGAGATGATCAAGGGCAAGCAGGGGCGTTTCCGTCAAAACCTGCTCGGTAAGCGTGTTGACTACTCTGGTCGTTCAGTGATTGTGGTTGGCCCAACTCTTAAGCTGCATCAGTGTGGTCTTCCCAAGGCAATGGCACTTGAGCTATTCAAGCCATTTATTTTTGGTAAGTTGCAACTGCGTGGACTGGCAACCACTATCAAGGCTGCCAAGAAGATGGTTGAGCGTGAGGAGCCTGTAGTGTGGGATATTCTCGATGAGGTTATTCGTGAGCACCCGGTCATGCTTAACCGTGCACCAACACTGCACCGTCTCGGTATCCAGGCTTTTGAGCCGGTTCTGATTGAAGGTAAGGCAATTCAGCTGCATCCACTGGTTTGTACTGCATTTAATGCAGACTTTGATGGTGACCAGATGGCTGTACATGTGCCTCTCTCTATTGAGGCGCAGCTTGAGGCGCGTACCCTGATGTTGGCAAGCAATAATGTTCTTCACCCTGCAAATGGTGAACCAATTATCGTGCCAACCCAGGATGTGGTGCTCGGTCTCTACTATATGACCCGTGAGCGTATAAATGCCAAGGGTGAAGGTGCCATATATGCAGATGTAAACGAATTACGCCGTGCCTACGACAGCAAACTTATTGATATTCATGCAAAAATTGAGGTCAGAATACCTGAGACCACAATTGATGAGAACGGCAACAAGAGCACAACCGTAAGCCGTATAAAGACTACAGCTGGTAGAGCGCTGTTATCAGAGATTCTCCCTGATGGGCTGCCGTTTGCAGAGATTAACAAGACGCTTACCAAGCGGGTGGTAACAGGACTGGTTGATATCTGTTATCGAACTCTGGGTCTCAAGACTACAGTTATCTTTGCAGATAAATTGATGTATACAGGTTTTGAGAACTCAACTCGTGCAGGGGTCTCGTTTGGTGCGGATGACATGATTATCCCCGAGGACAAGTTCTCCATTCTCTCTGCTGCTGAGCGCGAGGTGAAGGATATTCAGGATCAGTATTCGACTGGACTGGTTACTAACGGTGAGCGTTATAACAAGGTGGTTGATATCTGGACGCATGCCAATGATCAGGTTGCCAAGGCAATGATGGACAAGATTGGTATCGAGGATGTAGTTGACAGTGAAGGCAAAAAGGTCCAGCAGGATTCATTCAACTCCATCTTTATGATGGCAGACTCGGGAGCTCGTGGTTCTGCAGCCCAGATCCGACAGCTGGCCGGTATGCGTGGCCTGATGGCCAAGCCGGATGGCTCAATTATTGAGACCCCTATTACGGCAAACTTCCGTGAAGGTCTAAATGTACTACAGTACTTTATCTCTACCCACGGTGCTCGAAAGGGCCTGGCAGATACTGCACTGAAAACTGCAAACTCAGGATACCTGACTCGCAGGTTAGTGGATGTTTCACAAGATCTGGTAACAACAGAAGATGATTGTAGAACAACCAATGGCGTACTGATGCAGACAATTGTAGAGGGTGGTGATGTTATCGAGACACTACGTGAGCGTGTTCTTGGTCGTGTAACCTCTGAAAATGTAGTCAAGCCGGGTACAGACGAGCTGTTGATTAAGGTGGGGACACTGATTGACGAGAAGATTGCTGATCTTCTTGAAGAGAATAGTGTTGACCAGATGCGTGTACGTTCGATCATTACCTGTGAAACCAGAGATGGTGTCTGTGCCAAATGTTATGGACGAGATCTTGCTCGTGGTGATCTGATTAGTCAGGGTGAAGCTGTGGGCGTAATTGCGGCTCAGTCTATTGGTGAGCCTGGAACCCAGTTGACAATGCGTACCTTCCATATCGGTGGTGCGGCATCTAGAGCTGCTGCTGATAATAGTGTTGATGTTAATAACAGGGGGCAGGTGCACCTTCATAATGTTCGTTCAGTGCGACATGCTGATGGACACCATGTCGCGGTTTCCCGTTCCGGTGAAATTGCTGTGGTTGATGAGAATGGATTGGAGCGTGAGCGCTACAAGATTCCATATGGTGCAGAGATCACAGTCTCTGATAGTGACAGTGTAGAGCCTGGACAGAAGGTTGTAACCTGGGATCCGCATACCCATTCAGTTGTTACCGAGGTGGCTGGAACAGTTCGTTTTAACTACTTTGTCGATGGAGTCTCTTTCCGAAAAGAGACTGATGAGGTTACAGGTCTGACCAGTGTGGTGGTAACAGATTCAAAACAGAGAATTGTTGGTGACCAGACCGTAACTGTAATTGATGGTAAGGGTAAAACAAGCGAAGAGGTTGTCGGAAATCGTGATCTTCGTCCCATGATCATGCTGGTTGATGAGAAGGGGCAAGAGATTATGATTCCCGGAACCACAGTGCCTGCTCAATACTTCCTGCCAGCTGGTGCGATTGTGACTGTAGAGGATGGCACAACTATTGGTGTCGGTGATGTTCTTGCAAGAATCCCTCAGGAAGCTGGTAAAACCCGTGATATTACGGGTGGTCTGCCTCGAGTTGCTGATCTCTTCGAGGCGCGCAAGCCAAAAGAGCCTTCAGTTATGGCAGAACAGACAGGAACCATCACCTTTGGCAAGGAGACCAAGGGCAAGCAGAGGGTTGTGATTGTTGGTGAGGATGGTGAGCAGACAGAGACGCTGATTCCAAAGTTCCGTCACGTCATAGTTTTCGAGGGTGAGCATGTTGAGAAGGGTGAAACCATTGTTGATGGTGCACCTGACCCACATGATATTTTGCGCCTGAAGGGGATTCCTGAATTGGCAAAATATATCACCAACGAGGTTCAGGATGTGTATCGTCTGCAGGGTGTAGGTATTAATGACAAACATATTGAATGTATTGTCCGCCAGATGCTGCGCCGGGTTGTGATTGTCAATCCTGGAGATACAAAATTCCTCCAGGGGGAACAGGTAGAGCGCGCAAGAATGCTGGATGAGAATGAACGGGTGGTTGGGCTTGGTAAAATGCCGGCCTCATACGAGGATATTCTTCTTGGAATCACCAAGGCATCTTTGGCAACAGACTCATTTGTCTCTGCAGCATCCTTCCAGGAGACTACAAGGGTTCTGACCGAGGCCTCGGTTACAGGCAAGAGTGACGGCCTGCGTGGTCTTAAGGAGAATGTTATTGTAGGCCGACTTATTCCTGCAGGAACTGGACTTTCCCACCACATCAGACGTCGTCAGCGCAGAAAACTCTTCTCTGATACAGATATTCTGGCGGTAACAGATGAGGCTGTTATAGAAAGCGAAGATGCAGTTAATGCTGTGGATGAGGTGGCTACAGAGGAGTGATCTTGTCAGGCCCGGCCTTTTGGCCGGGCTATCCGTTTATAGAGGCAACTTTTTGGAAAAGATGGCGAAAAGCGCTTGACACCAATTGGTGTGCCCTCTAGAATTCGCGTTCCTGATTACGAGGGAGACCATAACATTATGGTTAGATCGTAAACCGACATGACTTAAGAAATGAGAAGGTGAATGTGTCGGGTTCGCCGAAAATAGATCAACCAAGATCGGTTCCACAAGGGCCGGTCTTTTTTGTCGCATTAAGTATGCGTTTTGATCTGCTATAACATGCTCTTTAAACACTGGTTTTGGTGCCTGCTAGCGGATCGTTTATGGGTTAAGTAACAGTAAGTTACGCAATGATAAGCTAAAGAATAGAGATAAAATGGCAACGATTAATCAGCTGGTTAGAAAACCACGCAAGGTACAGAAAGAGAAGAGCAAGGTCCCCGCGTTGGATGCATGTCCACAGAGGCGAGGCGTATGTACTCGTGTCTACACAACTACACCTAAAAAGCCAAACTCAGCAATGCGTAAGGTGGCTCGTGTCCGCTTGACCAATAGCATGGAGGTCTCTTCATATATTGGTGGTGAGGGACACAATCTTCAGGAGCACTCGGTTGTTCTTATTCGAGGCGGTCGTGTGAAGGATCTTCCTGGTGTGCGTTACCACGTAGTTCGCGGCAGTCTGGATACAACAGGTGTTGAGTCACGTCGCCAGGGTCGTTCCAAGTATGGAGCTAAAAAGCCGAAGAGCTGATTGCTGTCGGTTATCAATAAGCAGATTTAGACAAGAATTCGAGAAAGCAGATGTCAAGAAGAAATAGAGCACCAAAACGTACTGTATTGCCAGATCCAAAATATGGAAATGAGCAGTTGACCAAGTTCATTAATGTGATCATGAAGGATGGCAAGAAGTCGGTTGCCGAGAAGATCGTATATGGAGCGCTTGATGTCGTTGAGGAGAGAGGAAATAGTGAGCCTGTTGAGACACTATTTGCCGCTCTGGAAAATGTTGGTCCAAAGGTGGAGGTAAAATCTCGCCGAGTTGGTGGATCTACCTATCAGGTACCTATCGAGGTGCGCCCTGATCGTCGTATTGCTCTCGGCATGCGTTGGTTGGTTGAATCTGCACGCAAGCGTGGTGAGAAGACCATGGGTCTGCGTCTGGCAGGAGAAATTCTGGATGCGGTTGAGAGCCGTGGCTCGGCAGTAAAGAAGAGAGAAGATACTCATCGTATGGCAGATGCCAATAAGGCATTCTCTCACTTCAGATGGTAGTTTTTGGTAGAACCTAACAACTCTTTAATAAACAGTTAACAGAAAGCATACAGCAGAATTATCATGGCACGTCAAACTCCACTAGATCGTTATCGTAACCTCGGCATCATGGCACACATTGATGCAGGTAAGACAACTACGACTGAAAGGGTACTTTTCTATACAGGTCTCTCTCACAAGATTGGAGAGGTGCATGATGGTGCAGCAACCATGGACTGGATGGAGCAGGAGCAGGAGCGTGGTATTACCATTACCTCTGCAGCTACCACCTGTTTTTGGCAGGGTATGGATCAGCAGTTTGATCAGCACCGTATCAACATTATTGACACCCCGGGACACGTTGATTTCACTATTGAGGTGGAGCGTTCATTGCGTGTGTTGGATGGTGCATGTGCAGTATTCTGTGCGGTTGGCGGGGTAGAGCCGCAATCTGAGACAGTTTGGCGTCAGGCTAACAAGTATGGTGTTCCGCGTATCGGTTTCGTCAACAAGATGGATCGTGCAGGTGCCGACTTCCTTCGTGTTGTTGAGCAGATCAAAGAGCGTCTAGGAGCAAATGCAGTTCCTATTCAGATGAATATCGGTGCTGAGGAAGATTTCAAGGGTATTGTGGATCTTATTCGCATGAAGGCGATCTACTGGAATGAAGACGACATGGGTATGACCTATGAGGCCGTTGATATTCCTGCAGAGCTGCAGGCTCAGTGTGATGAGCTTCGTGAGGAGATGGTTGAGGCGGCAGCCGAGGCCAATGATGACCTCATGGAGAAGTACCTGGAAGAGGGAGAGTTAAGCGAAGATGAGATTCGTGAAGGACTCCGCACCAGAACACTGAAAAATGAAGTTGTCCTGATGATGTGTGGCTCTGCATTCAAGAACAAGGGCGTACAGGCAATGTTGGATGCTGTTATCCATTTCATGCCTTCTCCGCTGGATGTTGATGCAGTCACCGGTGAGCTTGAGGATGGAGCCGAGGAAGAGCGTATTGCATCAGATGATGAGCCATTCGCTGCCTTGGCCTTCAAGATAGCAACAGACCCATTTGTGGGCACCCTGACATTTTTCCGTGTCTATTCAGGGGTGATTAACTCTGGTGACTTCTGCTACAACACAGTAAAGGGCAAGAAAGAGAGAATTGGACGTATTGTACAGATGCACTCCAATGATCGTGAAGAGATCAAAGAGGTTCGGGCTGGGGATATTGCCGCTGCCATCGGACTCAAGGATGTGACTACAGGTGACACCCTCTCTGCAATTGATAACAAAATTGTTCTGGAGCGTATGGAGTTCCCAGAGCCGGTAATCTCGGTTGCGGTTGAACCAAAGTCGAAGGCTGACCAGGAGAAGATGGGTATCGCCCTCTCCAAGCTGGCGCAGGAGGATCCATCCTTCCGTGTCCATACTGATGAGGAGTCTGGCCAGACCATTATCTCCGGTATGGGTGAGCTCCACCTGGAGATTATTGTTGACCGTATGATGCGCGAGTTTAGTGTAGAGGCATCAGTTGGTGCCCCACAGGTTGCCTACCGTGAGACTCTCCGCAAACCAGTTGAGCAGGAAGGAAAATTTGTACGGCAGTCAGGTGGTCGCGGTCAGTTCGGTCATGTCTGGATCAGAATCGAGCCACAGGAAGCCGGTGCTGGTTACGAATTTATTAATGAGATTGTGGGTGGTGCAGTTCCGAAGGAATACATCCCCGCAGTTGACAAGGGTATTCAGGAGCAGATGAAAAATGGTGTCATCGCTGGTTACCCAATCGAAGATTGTAAAGTTACACTTTATGATGGTTCATACCATGATGTTGACTCCAATGAGTTGGCGTTCAAGGTGGCAGGTTCCATGGCCTTTAAGCAGGGAGCTCTGAATGCTGATCCCGTACTGCTTGAGCCTATGATGAAAGTTGATGTGGTGACGCCTGAAGAGTACATGGGTGATGTGATGGGTGATCTTAACCGTCGTCGCGGAATGGTTGCCGGTATGGGTGACTCCCCTGCAGGCAAGATGATTGCTGCAAGTGTGCCACTCTCCGAGATGTTTGGTTATGCAACTGATCTGCGTTCAGCAACCCAGGGTCGTGCAACATACTCAATGGAGTTTGAGAAGTATGCTGAGGCACCGGGAAATATTGCAGATGCAATTATTAAGAAAAATAGCTAACCAGCAGGGTTAACCAAGATAGTTAGTTGAAAATATTTAAGTAAGTGAATAGATAAGAGCAAGAGGAAATAGCGATGTCCAAGGAAAAGTTTGAAAGAACCAAACCGCACGTAAACGTAGGCACGATT